>NZ_JAHGAH010000009.1:0-16997 GCF_030248475.1 Vibrio sp. D173a | reverse complement strand
GGGGATTTGTGTATAGGACTCTTTCGCGTGTATGCGATCTGATCACTTAATCTTCCTCACTGAAGTACTAAGATGACATATTCATATGCTAAGCATTGGGCACAAGAACAATGTGAACAAGCTCAACTTCAAGACCTTCGAAGACAACGCCTCATCAACTTAGCGACTTCCATTACTAATCAACCAAAAGTCTCGGGTGCATTGATCGCCCGAACCACACAATATTAAAGGTAAGATTTTACTCTCCAGCAGACCAATATTCTTAGCGCATTTAAGTATATTTTACGTTTTGGCTTGCAACCTTTGATTTAAATATTGGCAATAACTAATTAGTCACAGTCGATACAAAGATACCAATAGATATCGTTGACATTGTATCACTCAATAAAAAGCCCCTTAGTACAAATGGCTAAAAAGGCTCCGATCGACCAAGGGGGGGCAAGGTATAAGAGAGATTAGTACTCTCACGGTTATTCAAGTCACAGATTCCATTCGCGAAGCAGCTGGAAATAAATTATCAATCAGAGTCAAAATTCTGAACTATTTTATCGGATAAACCATTTCTAGTTTTATTATCCCCAAGTTAAATGCCAATTATTTACAATTCTATCACGATCAAAATCACGTTTATTCTATGACAATTTTGTCATCAATTATCTACAATTAAGTTAATATTTATATTTTATAAAATATAGTTTATTAATCGATGTAACAGTGGTATACATTATCCATTAATCTCATATTTATTGTCAGGTTACTAATTTTAGAACCTGACAAATACATAAAAATATGGTATCCGTAAATTTTGCCAATTTTTTCAGGTGTTTAGATATGAACGTTGAAGAAAGAAACATGGAAGAAGCATGCAAGAAATTTAAAAGCCACCTTGGCTTCAATAATAGAAACGTGATTCACGTTGCATTTTCAAGAATAGATACCGTTCAAAATAAACTATTAACAATCTGTACAGACTACAGCTGGCACTTAGAATATTGGTCAGAAGATATGTATAAATCCGTTGGGCAGCGGTGTGGAGAGGGTGTAAATGTCTGGGATAAGATAGATGAAGATCATAAGCAAATACTCAAAAAGATATATGCTGAACAAAAAGTGGATGTTACCACAAAGAACGAAGAATATATCGATATACTTTCATTGGCTTCCAATCAACCACTCAGCGCTCGTTCTATTTTGAACCTTTCTTCACTAAAACCGAAAATAGGCTTTTTAGCTCAAAACATATGGCATATGGAAAAACCAAGTTGCCTTAATATACCCACACCTAAACTCGCTCCGGCCAGTGATGAAGCGTTAATTAACATCGATATTTCTCAATACTCATTTGGTGGCCTAACTTTCTCAGAAAAAGAAATGCAAACGATTCAATGGCTCTTACAGCTGAAATCAATAAAAGAAATCGCTTGGACTCATCGATGTAGCGAGACAGCAGAAAGAAAAAGAATTGAATCTATCAAAAGAAAGCTTAATTGCTCTGGAAAATCATCTTCATACCTCTTTAATGCGCTCAAGAGATCGGGGATCGCTCAAGCATGTCTATCCAACTACACCATGTATCAATAACATGTCGAAATCTCGAACAATGTTGCCGTTTCTACGAAAAAATCGGCTTTGATAAATACCGCTCTTATCAGGATGATGGCGTCACTATCTTATTGATGCGTGGCAATCATACTTATATTGAATTATTTAACTTTCCAAAGGAGGACCAAAAAGACATAACCATCAATGATTCACAAACTTTACCTGAGTTAAAAAAAACAGGTATCAGTCACTTTGCTTTGCAAGTAAGTGATCTAAAAAAAACAAGAGAAAAACTAAGTCCAAACTATCAATGTAGTGCAATACAGAAAGCGAGATTAGGTCTCTTTTCGTACTTTTTCGCTCTAGACCCAGAATGTAATCAAGTAGAATTTATACAGAGGAATAATATCTAATGCTATTGACTTGGAAGCAAAGGTTGGCTGTCGTTGCTGGCAATGCAATGGAGTTTTATGATATCGCTGTATTCGCAGCAATCGCCCCCTTTCTCACTCAAATTATGGAAAATCATGGATATGAGAATGCTACGACTCTAATATGGGGGATGTTTGCTTTACGCTTTTTACTACGCCCTCTTGGTGGCTATATCGTTGGAAACATCGCAGACTACTACGGCAAAAAAAATGCATTAATAATGACTAGTAGCCTTACTGGTTTCGCAACGCTCACTATGGCCGCACTGCCCACTGAACTTGAGTACGTTGTTTTTTACTTTCTCTTTCTGCAAATTATCCAAGCATTTAGTTTTGGAGGAGAGTATCCAACCGTTATAAATTATTTAACGAACCACTCCCCAAAAAAAGAAGTAGCAAGAACAAGCTGCCTCATTGTGGCGAGCTCTATTGTCGGTGTTTTATTGTCTATCGCTATTGTTGAAACACTAAAGTTCACGCTTTCAAGTGAAGCAATGCAAAGTTATGGATGGAGAATCCCACTTCTCATTGGTGGAGTTAATATTGCTGTCAGTTTTTGGTTTCGCTCTAAATTACCTAAAGAAGTCAACACTGTTGTAGAAAAAACAAAGCAGAGTCCAAGACAGTGGATACCATTATTCTTTATTTCGATGGGGGGGGCGGTTGTCTTTTATATACAAAATCTATCGAGCACTATTTTGCAAAAATCAGTCGATATTCCCCACTTCTCGCTGATAAACTCGTCATTATTGTTGGCATGTATTCTATTATCTGGTTACTTAACCGATAAGATAAGCACGCCAAAACACGCTTTTAGAACAAGTTCTTTGGCTGGCGCACTTCTTTATTTTCCCACTTACTGGCTATTAACTCACGCAATAACAGAAGTAGCCATCGTAGGAATGCTCATCATAAGCATAATTTCTGCAATAATACTCGCCAATTTAGCCGTGGTCCTCGCGCAAATAGCGAAAAACCAAACGGTAGTTCTTGGACTTTGTTACAATATCGCATTGTCTATTTTTGGTGGTTTAACTCCGCTAGTTGTGGCAATGACAACTGAATATGATGCTAGCTTTGTCGGATTGTACGCAGCTCTATGTGTGATACCAGCCCTTCTGTCCGTGCATTATTCTCTCACGCCACCCGCTCAGCCCCATACCCCTACTCTTCAACAATACTGAATGATTCTAATGGGTTAAAAGGCTAACTTCAGAGACAATATCGTTTTTTTTAAATGAAAGACGATATTGTCTATAAAAAACTCAAAAGCAATAAGAGAATTAACGGGGTAATTGCCACAATCTGGCTACGTTTTCAGCCAAGTTCGCAAGATTCATCTGCGCCTCTTCCAAAGCTTCTGGCAAGCTCATTGCGCGTGGAACACATACAAATACCGCGTCAATGCCGCACTCGTAGACTGCTTGGAAGTTATCACCTGTGCAACCTGCTAGGGCAATGACAGGCAAACCATATTCTTTCGCCACTTTCGCCACACCCATTGGTGTCTTGCCATGCACAGTTTGGTGATCAATACGGCCTTCGCCAGTAAAGACAATATCAGCGTCTGCTACATGCTCTGCGAGTTTTACGGTGTCTAACACAATCTCAATACCCGGCTTCAGTCGTGCTGGTAGGTAACCAAGCAACGCTGCGCCCATACCACCTGCGGCACCTGCGCCTTTTTGAGTCAGCACATGCTTGCCTGTCACTTGCTCTGTCAGTTCACCGTATTTGCTTAGAGCAGAATCTAACAGCTCCACATCCGCCGACGTCGCCCCCTTCTGTGGGCCAAAAATCGCCGACGCACCTTTCTCGCCACACAATGGGTTGTCCACATCGCATGCCACCAGCACTTCGCAGTCCGCTAAGCGAGCGTCAAGCCCAGACACATCAATGCTTGCTAACTCAGCTAAACCGCCACCGTTAGGAGTGATTGGCTGACCAGCACTGTCAAGAAACTGAACACCCAACGCCGCTAGCATACCTGTGCCGCCGTCATTGGTTGCGCTGCCACCCAAGCCGATGATCAAGCGTTGAATACCGCGATCAAGCGCATTCTGAATTAACTGGCCAGTACCAAAGCTGCTGGTGTTTTTCGGGTCACGTTGCTCACTTGGCACAAGGTGCAAACCACTTGCCTCTGCCATCTCGATCACTGCGGTTTCACCGTCACCTAGAATGCCGTAAAACGCCTCGACATCATTGCCAAGTGGGCCTTTTACGGTCACGAAAACCTGCTCGCCCTCAGTCGCATCAATCAAAGATTGAACGGTCCCTTCACCGCCATCAGCAACAGGTACCGTGACGAATTCTGCATCGTGCCAAACACGAGACAAACCCGTCTTAATCGCGTCACTCACTTGTTTAGCGGTCAAGCTCTCTTTAAACGAATCTGGGGCAATCACAACTTTCATTTCATTCTCCTGAAAACAGCACGCCGCGAGCGACAAGTCGCACGTCATCAATGTGGCTATTCTCACTTAAAATTTCGGCACATTCTTTAGTCAACCATCCAAACAATGCTGACTATGTTTGAATTATTTTGTGCATTTGCATAATTAGCTAATTTAGCTTTCTTAACTGGCTTGCGATATACAGCTCGGTCAATCCCGTAAAATCTTGCGTCGAAATGCCCGTCACTTCACTGATTTTATCCAGACGATATCTCAAGGTATTTATATGAATATACAAAGCGTTAGCGCAGTCATTGGCGTTACCATTGGCTTGAAAGTACGCCTCTAAGGTTTTTACTAACTGTCCAGATTTGTCTGCCGAAACCAAAGTCGCCATCGCTTGAGCGAGTTGTTCACCTTGCCAAGAATCGGCTAAAGGGGCGAGTAACACAGGTAAGCGATATTCAGAAAAGCCCAGCATGGTTTGCTCTGGATGAGAGCAACGACCGACAGCAAGCACCTGCTTGGCACTTTGATAGGAAAGAGGAAGCAGTGCTGCGCCATCAAAACGTTGCCCAATCGCGAGACGGACATCATCAATTTGATTGGCCGTTAAGCGGCGCTGAATACTCTCCAGCACACTTTGGTCACTACTCAAAGAAGAGGCACGTAAAGACTTAAGAACGACGATTTCATTCATCGACATGATCGCCACCAACGGCTTATCTTCAGAGCGATACAGCACGTCAACGAGGCCGCGTATGCTGTTCAAACTAACAGGAGCATTCTCTGCTTTAAGCTCGATCACGACAGCAACTCGGGGTGTTGCTAAATCGATGGAAAGACGCTGCGCCCAATCGTGCAACTCGGAATCACTAAGTTGTTGGTTCAACCATGCTGAGACAAACTCTTCTTGATGGCGACGATCCCATTGCAATTGCTCCACCAGCGAAGCTTGTTCAATCGTCAGTTCTGCTGTCATCTTCACTAACTGAGCGAACGCTCGGATGTGTTCAGGGTTGCCAGTGACACCCACCACGCCCACCACTTCACCTTTAAAGTGCAGCAGCATATTGATGCCCGGTTTCACGCCTTGCAATGATTGGCAACTTTGCTCATCCAACTCTAGCGAGTCACCATGATTCAGCGCCAGCACTGCACCATCATGCTTTTGACCAATGCGCTCAGCATCGCCGCTACCAATAATGGTCCCTGCCGCGTTCATCACATTGATGTTATGACCAATGATCGACATGGTGCGATCGACAATTTGCTGCGCGAGTGTGCGGTCGAGAATCACCATTTCCGTTCCTAAAATTCCACGATTGAGGCGTCAATAAATCACACTTTGTCTTCTATCGCCATGATATTGAACTGAAATCAACGCCAAAGTGAAACATCACGCAATTAACCTTAAATTATTTATGGCTACCTACCCGTAAAGTCGAGTATCACTGCTTATACTTATAGCCAAGCCACCCAAGTTTTTGTACTTGACGCGACTTGAACCGACAACCAAACAGTGACCGGAGGGAGACTATGGAACTGCGGAACAAGGCGGGCGACATTGCCAAAATTGCTGACAACCTCACCCTGAAAGAAATTACCGAGATGGGCTACACCGTCGATCTATGCGATGAAGCTTTTGACCCAGGCGAGCATTGGAAAGCAGAAGGGCAAACGCAAGGTATGGGCGAATACCCTGAGGAATAATCTCTAGGATACGCGTCAACAAGACCACAACCTTTAGCCGAGTGAGCCATCGCTCGGCTTATTCATTACAGACCAGAGGTTTGCGCTTCCTCTACAAACAGATGCACCTCTTCTAGATAATTGCCATTCGCACAGCCCCAGTCACTTACTTCGATAAATTCTCGGGTTAACTGACCATTCTCATCATGGATGACGTTTTGGCGAAACAAGTCCCAGTTTGTCGACTGTTTTGGATTGTTGGCATCCAAATAACGCTCGCCATAGCTTTCAATTAGCTGGTTGTAAGTATTCTGACGCTGTTCTGAGTTTGCCGATTCACTCAGTATCACAGCGCAGTTTTTTTCTATGATCTGCACTTGGTCATTGGTTGGCGGCGTCGTTGAGCATCCTGCTAATGTTAACCCCATTAAGCCCACTGTTATTCTTGTTTTCATTACTATTTTCCTTACTTTCAGCACCACTGCGAAAGACCGAATTTTATAAACTGCACTCCACGATTTCTAATCAAAAACGGAAAGATTTTGTGACTGACGCCTGCACATGTAAAAAGTGCGGTAAATTCCTGTTTACAAGCCATAAACATGACAAATGGATTTCGCATTCCTTTCTGCTGCTTAGGCGTGTAATAATCGACGACGATAAAAACCTCAATAAAGCAAACATTTGAAGGATCAAAATGACTGCAACGGAATACCTAAACGACCTCAACCAACGTTACCTCGCTATCCATCACACCAAAGAAGATTTCTTTTGGGAGACGTACATGGGCATCAGCGACGACCACGATGGTTCGACCAAAGCACAAACCGCTTGGACCAATTTCTTAAGCAACGCCGAGCAAATCTCTGCTATCAAAGCACAACTTGAAGCGGCTGAAAAAATCGCTGATCCACAAGAGAAACAGCAAACGCAAATTGGTCTGCAAGGCTGGTTGGCAACGTTTGAATCGCATGCAATTGAAGGCGAACAAGCTCAAACGCAAAAGAATGATCTGATTGCATTTGAAGCCGAGTTGTTCGAGAAAAAGCAAAATCACGTTCTGACGTTTACCAATGAAAACGGTGAACAAACCGAGGGCTCGTTGCCAGTATTGTCTTCGACCATTCGCGCTAATAATCACGAAGAAGTGCGTCAATCTGCGCACCAAACGCTGCTCGACCTTGAGCAATGGTTGCTACAAAACGGCTTTATTGAGCTGATCAAACTGCGTAACCAGTTCGCACGCTCTTTGGGCTACGAGACCTTCTTTGACTACTCAGTGAAGAAGACGGAAAAGATGAGCTCAGAGCAACTGTTCAGCATCTTAGATGACTTTGAACAGCGCACGCGCGATGCTCACCTAAGCAGCTTGGCAAACCTTGCTGAGCAAAAAGGTCAAAGCGCACTGACTGGCTACAACTTTATTTACTCGTTCGCGGGTGACGTCATGCGTGACCTAGACCCGTACGTACCGTTCTCAAAATCACTACGTCGCTGGGTAGAATCGTTCGGCCGTCTTAACATCGAATACTCAGGCGCAGAACTGACACTAGACCTGCTTGATCGCAAAGGCAAATACCCGAACGGTTTCTGCCATGGCCCTATCCCATCGTTCTACAACCAAGGTGAATGGGTTGCCGCGCAGGTGAACTTCACCAGTAACGCGAAGCCAGACCAAGTTGGCAGCGGCTACGATGGCATCAATACTCTGTTCCACGAAGGGGGTCACGCTGCACACTTCGCCAACGTGAAGATGAACGCGCCGTGTTTCTCTCAAGAGTTCGCACCAACTTCCATGGCATACGCAGAAACACAATCCATGTTCTGTGACAGCCTGTTGACCGATGCCGATTGGCTAAAACAATACGCGTTGGACGCAGAAGGTAACCCAGTACCGGATGAGATCATCCAAGCGATGATCAACAGCCGTCAGCCATTCAAAGCGTACGAAGAGCGCAGCATTTTGGTTGTGCCGTATTTTGAACGTGCGCTTTACCAATTAAGCGATGAAGAACTGACGCCAGAGCGCATCACTAAGCTGGCACGCGATTGTGAAAAGCAAATTCTTGGTTTGGAATGCAGCCCACGCCCATTGATGGCGATTCCACATCTTCTGTCTGATGAAGCAGCGTGTGCCTACCACGGTTACTTGCTAGCACACATGGCGGTTTACCAGACTCGCGCTTACTTCCTCGACAAGTTTGGCTACCTGACTGACAACCCAGAAATTGGCCCGCTACTGGCGAAACATTACTGGCATGCGGGTAATCACCTATCGCACAACGAGACTATCGTTAGCCTAACGGGTGAAGGCTTTAACGCTAAGTATCTGGCGGACGTATGTAACCTATCGCCAGAACAAGCATGGGAAGTGCAGCAGAAAAAAATTGCCTCGCTGCAAACTCGTGAACGTGCCTCAGTGGCGTCTTTAAATGCCAGCATCAAAGTGGTGGATGGCAGCAAAGAGCTTGCAAGCAACTCAGTCTCAGACGAGCAGATGTGTGAGCAGTTTGAGCACTACATCCAAGAGACTTACGGTCGATAAGCCAAACCAAGGGCTGGGGGTATACCCAAGTAACCTCGAGATGCTAGGTTCAGCGAGAATGACTTGGTTTGTAGACGCGGCGGCGATTTAAAGGTTTAGTGGGCCTAAATCAAGAATCGGCAACAAAGTATACAAGCCAAGGCAACTCGCCCTTTGGGAGCGTGTCATTGACCCGATTGCTGCGTCAAACAACTTGGAAAGAGGTGGCTATTACACTGCGTTGTTTTCCTTGTTCTCGAATCAATGACAACGCTCTGAATCCTGCATCTTGAAGTCACTTGGGTATATACTCCTAGCTCTTTTTCTATCAGGGAAGCAACCATGTACCAAGATATCCTAACTTTCTGGTTTGAAGAACTGGAACCAAAAGACTGGTTTGTGAGCAACGCCGACGTCGATAAACAAATCGAAGCGCGCTTTCTCACCACCTTAGAGCAAGCCGCTCAATCTGAATTGTTTGACTGGCGAGAGACAGCGCAAGGTCGACTCGCAGAGATCATTGTGCTCGACCAATTCTCTCGCAATGTTTACCGCAATACACCCAAAGCATTCGCTCAAGATGCCCTCGCGCTTGCCTTGGCACAAGAGGCAATTCGTTTAGGCTTAGACCAAGAATTGACGGACGTTGAACGCAGCTTCTTGTACATGCCATTTATGCACAGTGAATCTAAGCGAATTCATGAAGAGGCAGAGAAGCTGTTCAAAGCTCTTGGGCGAGAATCTAATTACGAGTTCGAGCTAAAGCATAAAGTGATCATCGATCGCTTTGGTCGCTACCCGCACCGCAATGCGATTCTAGGCCGAGATAGCACCGCAGAAGAAGTGGAATTCTTACAACAGCCGGGGTCCAGTTTTTAAGCAAGCACACCTGCCAACTGAAAACGAACTATTACACTAAGCATAAAGCCTTTTGCTCTCTTAAGGCTTTGTGTATCGTACTTGCCTTACGTAGCTTGTATAGCTCGAGCTCCACTTCAAATGACTCAATCCAAATATTAAGGTAACGCAATGATCACATGGCCTTGTTTGCTCAAACTCGATGGCGACGACGAACTGGTGTACTTAGCTTCATCAGAGCAGTTAAACGCCGAGTGCCAAGCATTGATTTGGGGTCAGGATGACATTGTGATTGATACGCAAGGACATTGCTTTGCATTGAGAAATGGTGCTAATAACACGGTGGAATTGGACCTTTTGCCACAAACATTGAGCGTACAGCAAGTGACAGAACTGATTCAAAAACACGAGTTTGCCCAAGCGCAGCGCTGCATCATCAAAATCCATTTTACTTCCGTCCAACAAGCGATTGAGGCCTTAGCTGATTAACAACTGCGCACTTTCCTCTGCACATCGAAGTTGCATTTACGAAAACAAAATGTGGGGCTATTGATTGGTAAAAAGTAGCTGGTCTGCCAATAAAATTTGCTAGTCTGTCACGGTGAATTGTGTGGATGGTGAAGTCGCTTATGAACAAGGTCGTATTAGTATTTGGTGGACTAGGGAACACTAAATCGTCTGTGGTGGGTTTGTATGAAAGCCTTCTGCACACCCTAAGCTCTCGCTTTGATATCGTCGCTATCGATCCTGCAGTTCAACATCCCAAGTCCTTTGTATCTCAGTTCCAATTCCCTTACTCCGCTTGCTACGCCAATCTTAATGCGTTTTTACAGGCTAACTCACATACTGATGTTACTGCGGCCTTCGTTCTCACGCCAGTTGGCACACATCTCTCCATCATTGAACAAGTGAGTAATGCTCTCGACACTCAAGACCTTCTGTTTGTGGTTGAGAAACCGTCTTTCTCACTGGCTGAAATAGATAGAGGCTTTAACCAAGTCATCCCTGAGCTTAAACGTCGCGGGGCACTATTTTACTTTATAGATACGGCTTTGGTTGCCCCTTCGCTTGAAGCGCTTTTTGCTGATTCACCTATCACACTGCCTGACGGAGTGCCCAATAAGATCATTGCGATTGCTGCCGATAACCCCATCGACAGTCATGAAGCAATCCAAGGTTTCCGTTTTGAAAACCGAATTGAATTACTCAACGCGAGAAAACTACTTAACTTAACCACCAGCGGCGGGGGAGGTTACGGCTTTGATATGGGCATCCACGCGATTGCTGGGCTAGTTCGTTACCTACATAAATACGGCATAGAAGACTCACAGATTGAACTGAAACAAGTCCGTGCCGAACGTATCAACGAATCGAAATTGGAGTACACACAAGGCGCTGAAACTCATCTCTATGTCGAAGGCGAACTTGCTTCACTGGAGGGCAGCATTGAAGTAGTGATTGAGGCAGGAAAAGCGGGTGATATCTGGGACAGGAGGTTAGAGCTGCACTATCCGAAGCGCGTGATCGCGATTGGTTTTGGCACACTCAAACATCCCTCGTATCTGTGGGAGAAAAGCCCAGATGGAATCAAGAGCACCACATTTGATGTCTCAGGCTCAGGTTATGCAATGCACTTTAACGACATCCTCTGCGCGCTTGGTTTTGATGCTAAACCGCGACTCTCACAGCAAGAGAGCGAAGCCTTGATGTCACAATCGATGAACTTGCTAAGCAGCGTCTTTGACGCCATCGGCGATACCCACCAAGCTCGCGAACAAAACATTGTCGTAGTGGATGCACACACACCTAAATACTTATCAGAAGCAGAGTTAGAGATCAGGAAAGAACTTAGCCAATACCTCGACCTTTTGATTCTTTGATTAAAGACCCTCCCTGTATTTCTGACTTAACTCATTTCAATTAAGTGATATAGTTTCTATTCATAACCTTCAACTCGTAAGTTGACTGATAGGAATATCATGATAAATCTATCCCACTTAATAAAAAATGATATGAACCTGCTGATTTGCTTGTACGTTTTACTGCAAGAACGCAGCGTGAGCAGAACTGCAGAGAAACTATTCTTATCTCAATCGGCCGTCAGTAAACAGCTGACTAAATTGCGCCAAGAGTTTGATGACCCGTTGTTCGAACGTGAGTCCAAAGGTCTACTACCAACACCAAAAGCGCTAGCACTAGAGAGCAAGCTGCAGCAAATTCTGATGCAAATTGATCAGCTCAGAGAGCCAGAAGAGTTTGACCCAGAACGCTCGACACGTGTTTTTAGCATCGACCTTATTGAAACCGCCTACTCCACGATTTACCCACGTTTTCTGCCTCAAGCCTTATCCAGTGCGCCAAGGATCACGATAAAAAGTGAGGATTGGAGTAACGGCAGCATTACTCGACTACAAAGAAGAGAGATCGATTTTGGAGTAGGTATCTTTGAGTTTGATGCCCGTTCTAAAACCCATGTCGATACCATCCCCGACACACTGAATTATGCCGAGCTGATGCGTGACACCTCTGCTTGTATCATGCGAAAAGGACACCCTGCGTTAGAGGAAAAGTGGAACCTCAATACCTTCTTGAAATACCGCCACATTCAAGTCATCACTGGTGGCGTATCTAGTTGGCTATTACATGAAGTTTTGGATACGAAACGACTGCGCATTGATAACGCCGTCAACATGTCCGATATTTCCAGCGCAGTGAAACTGTGTGAGAAGAGCGACTTATTACTCACCTATCCTTACAAAAGCATCCGCGAGTTCGAAGGCAAATCGGATATTGTGATTAAGCCGCTCCCAATCGAGATGGAACCAGGCGGGTTCTTTCTACTTTGGAACAAACAACTCGACAATGACCCAAGCCATAAATGGCTAAGAGAGCTCATCGTCAGTCAGTCTTATGCCTAATCACAAAGCCTGTAACCAAAGTAGAAAGTACAAAGCTAAGAGTTGATGTACTTTAAATGAACATTCAAACGCCAAAAATAGAGTGCTTGCAAAGCGATAACAGAGAATGTCGAAAGTAATTCAACGATAAAATAATGTTGAGCGCCAAAGTCGAAAGAGACGATAGCCATCCCAACAAGCACAGATAAAGCGACAAATCTAAACGACAAAGGGATAGATAAAGCGATAGAGCGAAGAATGTAGGTTTTACCATCTCTATTATTCGTTCTATACGTGACTATTACACCCAAAATTGACACGACTAAGATACCAATCGCCTCGGTTATCATAACTTCATTGCTTACATACGGCGCCAAGAACATCAAGTAAGGTGTCACCGTATAAAAGATTAAGAATATTAAAGCGTATTTTATCCAATCACTGTCTGGCACTTTGTTGTCTTTTAGTTCCTCAGACAGCTTTGATGTTTTCCAAATGTACAAATTATTATTCCTTTTATGTGAGCTCAGATTGAAGGCTCGCCTAAAACCCTAACTACCAACGTTCAAACACAACTAGTTAATATCAATAAAAACAGATAACTAGCAGCAACTTCGGCCAGAAGTTTACCTCACCAAGCCATTCACGATAGATATAAAACAACCCAAAACACAAAGAAATTTATAAGATAACCATTTGATAAGCATGCAGGATACGCTTGTTTACCCTTCTCTCCATTGTTTGATAACAAAAAATTATTATCTTAAAAATCATTGATAATTTCATGTAATCAAAATTTCTCCATATACTCACCTCCATCGAAACGAAACACGAATTAAACATCACAGTTTTTTGGAGCAGAATGATGAAAATGAATCACGTAGGCATCATGGTTGGCGATATGGACAAAGCAGTAGAGTTCTACACTAAAGCGCTTGGTCTTCGCATAGTAATGAACAACACAAAAGTTATCGAAGAGCGCGAATCAGCAATCGGTCGTATGTGTATCGCCGTATTCGGTGAAGGCTTCAAAGGCTTCAACATCGCTCACCTAGTGACGTCTGACGGCATCGGTGTTGAACTGTTTGAAATGAAAGAGCGTCAAGAGCGTCACGAAGTCGACTTCTCTCGTCTAGGTATCTTCCACTTCTGTCTACAAATAGCGAAAGAGCAGTTCCCACAAACTATCAAACGTATTGAAGAGTTTGGTGGTAAAGCTCGCATGGACATCATGCGCTACCACCCAGAAGACGACAGCAAACAAGCTCAAATGATCTACATGGAAGACCCGTTTGGTAACCTATTCGAGCTTTACTCACACACTTACGAAGAAACTTACGCGTCTGATTACGAGTAATTGAATGCTAAAGAATCAGAAAGGGTTGGCCTAGTGCCAACCATTTTTTGTTTTGATTAGTTTTGATGAAACAATCCCACCTAACCTCCCCTTGGACTCAGCTTCGGCGATCAAAATACATCGAGAGCAAAGGGAAGGAACTGTCCAAGCTTGTTAAAGAGAGATTCCTGATGTCGCCTAGGCCTGTCGGAATAACTCGAAAAGTTGGAGATAAATTCCCCCATCGCACCAAAGAAAAGCTCTCCCCCTTGGACACTAAATGCAAATGCTGAGCATACAATGTCAATACAAGGGGGAGTTGGAGGGAGTTGCGAGTGAGAAACACAACCCTAATCTCGCTATATCAAAAAGATCCCGAGATACGTCATCACAACAATACCGAGCAAGAACTCAGACAAAGGCTCTCTGATCATCTTTAATTGAATAAAACGACTGAACCGAGTAGATACGACAAAATCGCCACCTCCCCAATCCAAACTCTTGAGGTTAAAACACAGGCTGAGGAATAAAAGATGACTGGCTGTCACGATGCGAGCATGGAAGAAATCCTCCGCGCCAATTGCAATAACAAAGGATGCAATATGGCAAATCGCAAGCGTCAGTTTTGGTAAAACAGAACGATACTCCACCAACAGCAATTGCATTAACCAAAAGCCATAAATCAGTTTTAATTGCCAAGGCACCGCCTCGCCAAACAACAGAATGCTCCCTTCACTTAGCAGAGTAGTTTGCGCACCAATGTGTATCCAATAAGCAATCGCCGCCGCCAACACCATCGAAATCAATGCCGATAAGTAAGCCTGCTTTTTGATTTGCACCATGATAAACCCAGCGGACTGCAAGATAAAAAACACGATCAAGCCTTTGTCGACGTATTCCACGCTTACCCACTGGCTCACAGCGAGAAAACATAACAGATTAAAGCCTGTTTCTAGACAAAGGATACGCTTTATCTCATTGGCATTTTCTACTGGCTTCGTCAGCGGCCAAAACAGCACAGGCAACATGAGTGTCAGCACAAATGTCAGCCACACAGAGCTTTGCACAAGTAGATAAAAACCACTGCCATAAACTAAGCAAAGTATCAGAAACAGCCCACATGATAATGGGGAGTAGACCAGTGACTTCATTGACTCTCCTCACTCTCAGAGAGGGCTCGCGCAACCACATCCATCGCACATAGATTGGCGGTTTCAATGCAGCGTTCTAGCGTAACAGGGACTCGCCAAGTTTGCCTTGGATCAGACAAGTACTCGCCGCTTAAGAAGACGTTAGAGAAGTGTTTCACGGTAGTCGAGAGCGTACTCTGAGCCGTTGGTTGCGTTAATGCATGTTGCAAGACCCAGCAACGAGGCTGGCCACTTTCATTGATAACGACATCGCCATGAAAGTGATCGGCATACAGAGCATCCAGCTCTTGCGGCGTGACCATTTTAGCCCCTAGCCCCACTCTGAAACCTTTGTAGGCCGAGTGTTCCAGTAAATCTAGTTGTCCGAAGAGTTGAAACAATAGCTCATCTTTAACTTGCTGCTCTGTACAAGACAGCATCGGTTTTTGATAAAGAAGGCCAAGCGCATTATCAAGGTCGGTTGCCGTCACCGACAAACAGGTCATTTCGCCTCGGGGCGTATTTCGCGTGGTCACGTGATAACTCAACCCCCAAGGAGAATCGAGTACCAAACCAACCGTCCTACTCTTCAATACCTCAGGTATCCGTGAAAAATAGAACTGGAATCCGTGACTCAGCACATAGTCATAACTCAGAGCAGGGCTTGTCTCAGCGAGTAGAGATTGTGTCACGTGAGCCGGCAGTGCAAACACATAATAATCGGCCGAAACGGTACTATCGGAATGAAGTCGAACGCCTTCAATTCGTGTTCGGGCCTTATTGGGGTATATGGCTTGTGCTTTATAGCCTAAATGAAATTGAACGCCCTGTTTTTGTAGATGGTGAGTCAGCGGGTTAATCAGCGCATCACTAATTGGTTTGTCCATTCCCAAGCTGTAGGCGTCTGGAGCAAATGGATGCAACTCTCCTTCTTTATTGTTGAGTAAATCCAAAATAGCTAGTGCGGGCGTATCATCAGTTGCGCCGATCCATCCGAGCAATACAGATCTTAAGAAGATAGCAAGCTTGGGACGGGTATCGTAGGAGAAGAAATCACGAACAGAAACGCCGAGTAAATCTTCTATCGAGTAAGGAGCTTGTAGCCGTTGCTTAAACCAAAGCGTATCCTTCACGGGCACTTGAGAATAGAGCATCGAATAAGCTGATTTTGCATCATCCCACAACTTTTCTAGGCGAGTGAAATAGCTACGCTGAAACGGTATCGTCTTATTACTTTGAGCCCAAGAGAATTGAACAACATTCTGAGGATAGAGTGAATCTAAACAACTCCCTGAATCTGAGGGGATTTCTTTAAGAAAATTAATCAGGTTGTAGTTTTTAGCGAAGAACTGTCGATGTGTGAGCTCATGCACCACGCCGCCATCATCTACCGTACCAATGCACTTGCCTCCGGTGTAGAGCTCCTTGTCGTAAACGGCAACATCAAAACCTTGCTTTATACAATTATGCGCGACGGCTAAGCCTGAAATTCCCGCGCCAAAAATCGCGACTTTCGGGCGAGAACGGCCTGCGCTAGCGCAAGCCTCAACCTCCCCTTCACTAATAGAATGGCAAATCATCTTCTCACCTCGAACTATCGGTGAAAGTTCACATGATTCGCGATTTCTACACGATATAGGTCGTGATTCGGAAGTTGCTCAAGCACGCCACTGATGTCCAGTTCAAACGGGCTATTTGCCAGTGAGCGGCACATAATCAGATCATCACCTACAATCATCACTTTTGGTGTCGCCCCCTCCCACACCAGTTGTGCTGATAAGTTTAAATCACTGATGTTAATGCCACAGTCATAAGTGCGAGAGCGTAAAACACCATTTTCTACTTCGTAACCACCAACCAACACAATGGGATGCTGAACAGTAGGAAAGACGATTGGATCGTTTAGCTCTGCAGCGGATTGAGTCGGAAAAGTAATCGCATCTTCAGCGTGAACCAGAGAAGCAGCAAGAAGGGTCACGAAGCCAAGAACGTTTTTCATTATAGTTTTCTCCATTTTTATATTTATTGCGGGAATGTTCCCAAACGAGAATGTATATCAATTGCGAACTTATCACTATTGGCTTAACTCGTTTAATTCTGTAAGAGATATGCCATTGAACAAATCTTCACCAAAAAAGAGGACAACTATAAATATCAACAACTTGAAAAAACAAAACACATATGAGCCTTC
>NZ_JAHGAH010000899.1:0-663 GCF_030248475.1 Vibrio sp. D173a | reverse complement strand
ATCCTTCAAGAGATCGATGAGCTGGTGGCTCGTTGGGCAAATGAAAGAGAAGAAGGTGAGGGGTTCGGTGATTTCACCATTCGCGCCGGCATCATTGAAGAAGTGATCATTTCTAAGAGGGATTTACATGCATAATTCTGTTACTTCCAAATTGAAGTTGGCAGATCTGCTTGCATTAACCAAGACGGAGCAAATCCTCCGTCTTTCAGAAATCAATGCTGAGTTAGAGACGCTAACCGCTCAACAAAGAGTTAAGTGGGCACTAGAGAATCTAGAAGGCAATCACGTTGTCTCATCTAGTTTTGGTATTCGAGCGGCGTTAATGCTTCAAAACGTACCGCTTTATTGATGAATTAAGTCAGCAACTGACATTAAATCTTCAAGTCTTTAGAGCGAAACAGAGCCCGAATTGGCAAGAAGCGCAATACGGCAAGTTATGGGAGCAAGGCTTAGAAGTGATAGAAAAGTACAACAAGCTGAATAAAGTCGAGCCAATGAGGCGTGCACTGGATGAGCTTGATGCTGGGGTTTGGTTCTCGGGTTTGAGAAGAGAGCAATCTAAGTCTCGTGCGAACCTTCCTATCCTCTCTATCCAAAACGGTGTGTTTAAGTTCTTGCCTGTCATCGACTGGAGTAATAAAGATGTTCACTATTACTTAGAAG
>NZ_JAHGAH010000898.1:0-1147 GCF_030248475.1 Vibrio sp. D173a | reverse complement strand
CACCATCACACGGTTATCTTAAATCGTGGGCAGAGCAGGGCGTATTAATGCTGAATACCGTACTCACGGTAGAAGAAGGGAAGGCGCACTCCCATGCGAAATGTGGCTGGGAGACATTTACTGACCATATCATCGAGCAGCTTAATCAACGCTCTGAACCGATCGTCTTTCTATTGTGGGGCGCCCATGCTCAAAAGAAAGGACAATCCATAGACAGCAATAAGCACTTTGTTTTGAATGCCCCTCACCCATCTCCTTTGTCGGCAAGGCGTGGTTTCTTTGGTTGTCAGCATTTTTCGAAAACCAATGAGCTACTAAAGTCACAGAATTTGCCTGCAATTGACTGGCGTTTACCATTTGACGTTTAGTTTGGTTGTTTTCTGAGCAGTATCAAACCCTATTCTCTCATCTTTATATACACTTACAAAGAGTAGGTGTAATGGAGTGCAATACTATGATGATAGAAAGGATAAGAAGAGAGCATGGCTACATGGCTCGTCTGCTCATGATTTTGAAGAATAAGCTTGAGTTGCTGCAAAAAGAGCGAGTGATCAATTACAGCCTAGTGGCGGAAGTGGTGCATTATCTTATGAGTCACTCGGATAAGGTGCATCACCCAAAAGAAGACATTATCTACCGCCACTACTTAAAGCACTATGGTAAGCAACAAGCCATCGAAGATCTGGAGCTTGAGCACCAATTGCTTTCGGAGAAGACCGCTGATTTCTTAGATGTGGTGGATATGATTCTGCAAGATGCCGTTGTTCCTCAGCATGTTTTCATCGATCAGTTGGCGACATTTATCGAGGCGCAGAGAAAACACATGGAGTATGAAGAGAAAGTCATACTACCCATCATCGTTGGCGCTTTTTCTGTGCATGATTGGCGCAGTGTCGAAGAGTTGTGGCAACAACCTGAAGATGATCCTGTGTTTGGTGACACCATTGCGGATCAATATCGTCAGCTTGCGACTCGAGTTCGTCAGAGTGAAGAAGAGTGCGTGTAGTGAACAAGGTTTGGTTCAGGCGTTAATGTGTCGCTAGGAAGGCGGCATTTTGGTCACCCACAACCTCAGTTAACGGTTAAAGAGAAAAGGCACCCAGTTGGGTGCCTTTATTTTATTTATCGTGTCTATTAAAGCTTAATG
>NZ_JAHGAH010000897.1:0-1022 GCF_030248475.1 Vibrio sp. D173a | reverse complement strand
TACGCCAATCGAAGAATAATCAAGAACACAAGTTTGATAGCCTGCATTTAACAAGCCTTGATTAAGCTCGTTCATCGAGCGCCCGCTTTTGGTGAGCCCATGAATGATTACTACTAGATCAGATTGGCTGTCATTTGAATAGGATACAGGTGCGTTTGAGCAAGCCGAGATGAGAATCGCAAACAATAAGACCAAACTGTGTTTCATTAAGACGCCCCACTTACTTCGAATCCAATTCTATCCGATATAGTATCAAGAAGGGGCATTTATAGGGTATGAACCTGAGTCAGTTTAGTGTCAGTTAGCGCTCATATTTATGAAGTTTGTTGGCTTTTTTGTCGAATTTTTGTCTTATTTTTGTTTGGTATCGAATGTTTAAATAAAGCAGGAACTTACTACAGGGAAAGTAATCTCATTAGCACTTCCATACGTTAATTAGCATTACCATGATTTTACGCTTTATCACGGATTTGATTATCATTCTATACGCCCTTGCTAGCTTCTCATTCATACTCTGGTGTGCTCTCGGGAGATAGTGTGGCCTAGGGAGTTTCTATTGTTGATAGAAGATATTAGCTATCTCATCGCGCACTTCGCTCGTTTTTATCCCTTTGAATAGCTGTTTGGCTTGATGGTTATTGGATGAAAATAAAAAGGAAAGCCAATGCTTTCCTTTCTTTACCACTCTATCGAGTTCGTAGCCTATATGTGATTAGCTTAAAAGATCGACGATAGCTTTACCTACGCTATGAGCGCTGGTTGGGTTTTGGCCTGTGATAATACGGTCATCGACAATCACAAGCTCTTGCCATGGTTGCACTTTAGAGTAGCGCGCTGCGCCACGTGCTAGAGACTCTTCCAATAGGAATGGGATGTCGTTGATGGTGCCGAAATCAATCTCTTCTTCACGAGTGAACCCCGTCACTGACTTAGACGCAAGTAGCTTTTCTCCATTGCTTAACGTGATTGGCAGTAGGGCGCCTGGGCCATGACAAACCGCTGCCACAATACCGCCATCTTCA
>NZ_JAHGAH010000896.1:0-1219 GCF_030248475.1 Vibrio sp. D173a | reverse complement strand
GTTAGATGCGGATATCGTAACGCCGGGTGGTCAGTTAGATGTTGAAGGTACGGGTCAGTGGCAAGATCTTGAGGCGTGGAGCACTCAGGTACGTGTATTTGCGGACGATTTGATGGTGGATGTCCCACCTATGGTCAAAGTGAAAGTTGTGCCTGATATGACGATTGATGTTTCACCTAAATTGGCTCGCATCACGGGTGATATTGCGCTGCCTTGGGGACGTATTGTTGTGGAAGAGCTGCCTCCTGGTGCGGTCGGTGTCTCTTCGGATCAATTGATTCTCAATAAGGACTTACAGCCAGAAGGCGAGACCAAAGTTCCATTCAATGTCGAAACTAATATCAATATCTCGATTGGTGATGATTTTCGATTGTCTGCATTTGGTCTAGAAGGTGACCTGGTTGGTTAGTTGAATGTCGCCCAGAAAGATCAAGGTCCGTTTATTACCGGTGAGGTCAACATCGTCGATGGTTCTTATCAATCATTTGGCCAAGACCTGATCATTGAAGAGGGTAAGATCTTGATGAATGGTCCACCCGATCAGCCTTATGTAGCGATCAATGCGATTCGAAACCCAGATAACACGCAAGACGATGTGACGGCAGGGGTGCGAGTGACAGGACCTGCGACGGAACCGACTATTGATATCTACTCTGAGCCATCGATGCCGCAAGCCAATGCCTTATCTTACCTGCTTCGTGGACAAGATATTGATGGCGAGTCGGGCAGTGGCTCGATGACGACAACCTTAATCGGTCTTAGCTTGGCTAAAAGCGGTAAAGTGGTTGGAGAAATAGGTGAAGCCTTTGGTGTTCAAGATTTACAACTCGATACCGCTGGCTCAGGTGAAGACTCTCAGGTCACCGTTAGTGGCTATATCTTGCCTGGTTTACAAGTGAAGTATGGCGTGGTTATTTTTGACTCTCTTGGTGAGTTCACCGTTCGTTACCGCTTGATGCAAGACTTATATGTTGAAGCGGTTTCGGGTGTCGACAGTGCGGTAGACCTACTTTATCAATTTGAGTTTGAGTAGCGTCGTGAGTACAGACAACCAACAACGGCAAGGATTACATCGAGTCTTTGTTTATGGAACCCTTAGAGCAGGGCAGCACAATCATCACTTTTTAAAGCAGAGCGAAAAAATTGGGGATTGGATTACGCCTCCTCAATTTGCTCTGTACGATCTTGGGTCGTACCCGGGCATCGCTTTCGGAAAGAA
>NZ_JAHGAH010000895.1:0-1002 GCF_030248475.1 Vibrio sp. D173a | reverse complement strand
AGCGACAAAATTACGATCGTACAATCTAACCCCATTTGTACCTTACCCGCACGAATACCGAAGCGTTCTTGTAGGTACAGAGCAAGAATGTTGAAGCCGCCTAGGCTCATCTTGTGTCTAAAGATCACCAGCATACCTGTACCGATGAGTCCGCCACCGAGCATGGCTGCGTACACCTTGTTGATCTCAGCAATCTGAATAACGTGATACAGATGATCAACCGCGAACGAAACGCTAGAAACAGCAATAAAGGTATTGATCGTAAAGCGCCAGCCCATACGGGCAACAGATAAAATATAAAAAGGTAAGTTAAGCGCGAAGAAAACCTGACCAAAGCTAAGCTCTGTAATTTTGGTAATGAAGATAGCTAACCCTGCAGTACCACCAGTCAGCAACCCTACTTGATTGAAAAAGATAACACCGAGTGACACCAATGCACTGCCTAGGGTTAATGCAAGTAGGTTCTCTCTGAGGTTATGATCTTTGTCCATTTGGATGACTCTCCCTTAAATTCCGAAACTTTTCTCGCTCATCCTGAAGCGATTTCGGCACTAGGGTCACGATTTTTAAGGAATATGTCGAGTTTACAGAGTGTGATCAATGTAGCTCAAATCGTATGCTTTAGTTTACAAGCATATAAATAGTCTTTTATTACAATACTTTATGTTCAGATTCTTATAACAAGTTTATAAAACTAGCTCCCGAGGCTCATACCACGCGTTGTTTGCTCTCCAATCTATGCATGAAACGCATAGACTGCATCACAAATGGTCATTTGTTTCATACCAACACTCTCATTAAGATGCGCGACTTCTTACCACATTGAGCGTATGTAAAACCCTTATGTTTTCACAATCTCTTTTTGCCCAATTAACCAGAATGACTCTGTTTTTGGTTATCAGTTTAGTGGTGGTTCACCATAGCCAACCACTGATCGATCTTTTGGCGCAACATGCCGTAAGTAGTGGATGCCACCAACAGTCTGCACATGACCATTCTGGG
>NZ_JAHGAH010000894.1:0-372 GCF_030248475.1 Vibrio sp. D173a | reverse complement strand
GCGAAACTTTTGCAGAAGAGACAGTAAAAGAGATTGAGCGTCAGCTAACGATTCTTCCTACTGCTGAAGTGGCTGGGAAAGCTTGGGAAAACTACGGTCAGGTTATTGTGTGTGATAGCTACGAAGAGATGGTTGCAGTAGCAGATGATATTGCTTCTGAACACGTCCAAGTAATGACAAAAGATCCTGCTGCTAATTCATGGTCACATCCCTCTTCGTCTGCAATCACAAGCGTCTCTGTTGGGCCAGCGAACAAGTCGATACCAACACGACCAAACAGCTGACGTTTTGCCTCTGCAACAAATGCGTTACCCGGGCCAACGATCATATCTACTGGAGCAATCGTTTCTGTACCAAGTGCCATCGCACCTA
>NZ_JAHGAH010000893.1:0-813 GCF_030248475.1 Vibrio sp. D173a | reverse complement strand
ACTTGGCAATGAGTCAGGGGTAGGGCGCAACCATCATGCGCTCTACCAGTGGGTTAAACAGAGTGACCCAACTCGACCAGTTCAATATGGAGGAGGTGGGGCGGATACCGCAGCTACCGATATTCTGTGCCCTATGTATGCGCGAGTGGATTGGGATTTACCTGTCGTTGCTCATCAACCAGAGGTGACGCCGCGTGTTGGAATTCGCAAAGCGATCGCATTGCCGAATGAGCAGCGTCCGCTGATCTTATGTGAGTACGCACACGCGATGGGCAATAGCCTAGGTAGCTTTGATAAATACTGGCAAGCCTTTCGCGATAATCCAAGGCTGCAAGGCGGATTTATTTGGGACTGGGTTGACCAAGGCATCACCAAAACCGACGTACAAGGCAAGCCTTATTGGGGGTATGGTGGCGATTTTGGTGATGAGATTAATGACCGTCAGTTCTGTATCAATGGATTGGTGTTCCCAGACCGAACTCTGCACCCGAGCTTGAACGAGGTAAAAAAGGCGCAGCAGTTTTATCAATTCGCTCTGATATCGACTGAGCCTTTGGTGATTGAAGTGCGCAGCGAGAACCTATTTTGCTCAAGTGATAAAGAAACCCTTTATTGGTCGATTGCTCAAGATGGAGAAGAGCAAAGTTGTGGCAGCATTGAACTGTTGTTAGAACCAGAGTCGAGCATTCAGATTGAGTTAGATGGCATTGTGCTTCCTCAAAAGGCCAATGCGCTCAACCACCTAAATCTAGAAGTGAGATTACATCAAGGTACTAAGTGGGCAAGTAAAGGTCACGTTACCGCAACCGAGCA
>NZ_JAHGAH010000892.1:0-906 GCF_030248475.1 Vibrio sp. D173a | reverse complement strand
GTTTCTCTTCGCAATCTCGCCAATCACTGATAAAAATCAACGTTGATTGCTTAAGCCCCATACGATTAATTCGTTCAATCCAACGGCTAAATGTCACTTCGCTACTATCATGAACTGCAACATCAAGGCTTTGGTTAGCTTTAACTAGATTCTTAAGCTGCGAAAGAAGGTCATTTTGAGAACGCTGCGCCTTGCTGTGAAATAGAGCTTGGTGAGAAGCGATCAGATAACCAACACGATCGCCATCTTTCAGTACACGCCATCCACATATTGCCGCCAATTCCGCAGCAACCACCGATTTCATGACCGATTGAGAGGCGAAGAACATAGAGCTTCGTTGGTCGACACAGATCATCACATTGCGGTCTTTCTCTTCCGTGTAACTGCGAACATGAGTCTTGCCTGTTCGCATCGTCACTTTCCAATCGAGATTTCGAATGTCGTCGCCCAGTTGATAGTGCCTTAGCTCTTCAAAATTCAGCCCGCGTCCACGAAACAGGGAGTTATGACGGCCAGACAGCACACTGCCTGCCTTCAAATGAGGGAGTAAAGTGAACGACTCTGCTTGAGCTTGCAGTCGAACCAGCTTGGCATAATCGCAATACAGCCGAGGATCTAACCCTTGTGACTGTGGCGCTTGAGTTGGCTTAGCCATAACGCCTCCCGATTAACCAATCTCTACCGCATCAAGCAGCTCTTCCACCACACGTTGGTGGTCAACGCCATCCGCCAACGCATCATAAGAGAGAGAAAAACGGTGCCCTAACACAGTAGGAACCATAGCGCGGACATCATCTATTGTGACGTGGTCACGTCCTTGAAGCCATGCATAGGCTCTGGCGCATTTATCAAGCGCAATAGAAGCACGCGGACTTGCACCAATTTCTAGCCATTTAGGTAGATTCG
>NZ_JAHGAH010000891.1:0-571 GCF_030248475.1 Vibrio sp. D173a | reverse complement strand
ACGTCATTTTTATCTAAGGTGTAGAGTTTTTTCTTTGATGATATCTCGCAACCAAGTTAGAGCCGGGTCGTTTTCTCTGTCTCTATGCCAGAACAGAGTGTATGCCATTGGTGGGAATTCCAGAGGCAGCGGCACGACGACGAGGTCCATCTGTTTAGCAACAAGATAAGTAAAATGGCTCGGTGCTGTGAACACAAAATCGGTGTAGGTACACAAGCTAGCGGCACTATTAAAGTCAGGTACAGAGATTGCGATATCACGCTGTCGACCAATATCAGCAAGCTTATAATCGAGCAGCCAGCGATCATTACCATCGCACCTTACCTGAACGTGTCTCTGTGCAAGGTAAGTTTCTAAATCCCAATTTTTTTCAAGAGCAGGGTGGTTGCGTCTCAGCACACACATCTGAGCATCGCGATAGATCTCTTGCTCACAGATATCATCGGGTGGCAGCATGGTGAGCCGCGCGTCATTAATGTCGATGTCTTTGCCGGTTAATCCAATATCAAGCTCGCCAAGTTGAAGCTTCTTGAAGGTTTGCTCAGTCCACGCGTGGGTATTGATATTAACG
>NZ_JAHGAH010000890.1:0-703 GCF_030248475.1 Vibrio sp. D173a | reverse complement strand
ATTACGATATGTTAGTAATTGCGACTGGCGCTCGCCCTATCGTTCCTCCATTCGGTGAATATAACCCTGAAAACGTCCATACCTTAACCAGCATGGAAGATGGCCTAGCCGTTAAAGAGGCATTAAAGAACAACAGTAAACAGCGTATTTGTGTTATTGGTGGTGGGTTCATCGGACTTGAAGTGTTCGATGCGGCACATGAGCTTGGTAAAGACGTCACTATCATCGAACGCGAACAGCATGTAATGAGTCGTCAGTTTAGTCCTGAAATGATCGAAGTGGTTGAAGGAGCCATTCGTGAGTCTGGATCCGAGCTAAAAACAGGTTGTAGCGTTTCAGCCATTCGAGATGCAGATAATGGTGGTTACACAGTAGAAACGGATAATGGCAATGTTGAAACTGACGTAGTCATCATGTCACTTGGTTTCAAGCCAAATACTGAGTTCTTCGAGCTTCCAAAAGCAGTCAATGGTGCATTACTGGTCAACGAATATGGAGCAACCGAAGATCCACATATCTACGCTGTGGGTGACTGTGCCGTGGTTCATCACATGGCATTAGGAAAATCCGTATATGTGCCACTGGCAACCACCGCCAACAAGCAAGCGCGTATGATGGCAGATAAGCTTGCAGGCAAAGACACCTACATGGAAGGCTTCTTGGGATCTTCATGTTTGAAAGTACTGGATTACGAATTAGCCTG
>NZ_JAHGAH010000089.1:0-55927 GCF_030248475.1 Vibrio sp. D173a | reverse complement strand
CCCGTCAATTTCGCACTCAATGTCAAGGCCTGCGCAGACCAACCGATAAGGCAAAGGCTACAAATTAAAAGTTTTTTCAATAGATTGATCATGATTGGCCTTGGAACTTCAAACATTAACAACACCGCCCCGTGGGTTCATGGGGCGCATACACTCCTTCTCGGCTAGCACGATTTAGCAATAAGCCTTAATAGGCATGAGTTTGCACAAAATAAAAAGGGAGCATTACGCTCCCTTCTTTACTTTTATTATTTAACTTCAGCCCCTAACTTATCACTGCCATTAAACCGTTAGGTTCTTTCTACCAAGAAACGTTGTTTGAAATCGACAAACGCCTCATGTAACGCATTCTCTTTAATTGGCTTCAGCATGACATAGTTTGCACCTGCCGCCATAAACGCATCACTGGTTTCTTTCGCGGTGTCTGCTGTACACGCGTAAATTGGCGTTCCAAGCCTCAAGTTCTGGCGAATCTCGTGCGTGGTCTCAATACCACCAAGGTGGGGTAATTGGTTATCCATGAGGATCAGATCGTAGGTGGTATCAGAAAGGAGCTCCATCGCTTCCAGCCCATCTTTCGCCCAATCCACCTGCATTTTATACTTCTTACAGAAAGCCTGAAGGATAAACGCATTGGTATGGTTATCTTCCACCAGTAGCACTTTTAAACTTTCATCAAACAAGGCTTCCGGCTTGATACGTTGACTGACCTCCAGAGGCCTTAAGACACGCTCACGATCTTTTACTGGAAGTGTTATAACAAATGTTGTCCCCCCCCCCTTGCTACTGCGGACCTGAACATCACCTTCTAACATATCGACTAGGTTCTTAACGATGGTCAAACCTAGGCCGCTACCGCCATATTCGCGTGTGGTTGTCGACTCTTCTTGCACAAAAGGTTCGAACATTTGGTCGAGCTTATCGCTTTCAATGCCGATGCCAGTATCAGTCAGTTCCACAACTAACACGCTGTTCTCCGCACCATAGAATTGTTCAAGTTCTGCGTGCAGTCGAATCGAGCCAATCGGCGTGAACTTAACGGCATTACTCACTAAGTTAAATAGAATCTGATTCAAGCGGACTTGATCGGTGAAGATTTCAACATTCGGGTCAAGCTCATTCTCGATGACCAACTCCACCCCCTTATTTGTGCAAATCGGACGATAAATATTTTCCAATGTACGCATGGTATCGGTGAAGGAGAACGGGTGTTTCTGAATATTGAACTTGCCCTGCTCTATCTTTGAGAAATCGAGAATATCGTTCAGTACTGCAAGCAAGTGCTCGCCACTGTGGCACAGGACGTCGATTTGATTCTTCTGCTCTTGTGTATCGACAGAATCTTTCAATAATTGGGCGACACCTAAAATGCCGTTGATTGGCGTACGAATTTCATGGCTCATTTTAGCAAGGAAGTCTGCACGTGCTTGCGCCGATTTTTCTGCTTCTCTACGCGCAATGTTACTCTGCTTCTCGGCTTCGATAAGTGTTGTAATGTCTTGGCCTTGCACAATAATGCCACTGATATCGCCATCAACACGAATTGGCGACAAGTTCCATCGGTAGATCTTATTACCAATAGGCACGTTCACCCCAGTCAACGTCGCACCTTGAGCCGCCATTTTGAGGTGTGGGGTCAATTTCTCTTTAAAGCCTTGGAAGACCGGATGCATGATTTCATGATCGTCTTCGATCACTAATTCTTTGCGCGCGGCAGGGTTCATCTGAATCAGGACACTCTCTTCAGACCAAACCATGATGGGTGATAAGGCAAAATTAAACAGATCTCGGAACGACTTCTTCTGCGCTTCAAGCTCTTCGAATGTACTTTCAAGGGTTGAACCGATGTGATCAAACTCTTCAATATCCGAACCGCCAAATCGTTCAAACCCTTTTTCCTCACGAGCAGAGCGGGTGTAAGACATCAAAGATTCTAACTGCGCCGAAACTTTACTCTCAATCCATTCCCTACTCATTAAGGCAATCATGATCATACCGATGATCGATGCAAGCATGGCTAGAATATGTTGGATTTGTAATGTCACCACACTCTGATTGTCTTGTACCGTCAACAAGCAAAGCTCGGTAGTCACTGCATTTACGACGATTGGCGTTTCTATTACCAACAGCTTATCGAGTCTTTTGTCTGAACTTTTACGCTGCAATACATCAGCAACGTTATATGGCTCATCACCAATCAAAGAGTTTGCTAAAGGAACGCTATTAGCAACCAGCACCACATTGTCGACGTTACTTTCACTCTTGAGCTTTTCCATCAAAGCGAAGTTGTTGTCTAAGACGACGGCATTAAATGAGAAACCAAGCACCTCTCCTGTTGAAGGGTCTAGGATCGGCACACGGCGCACGAGCATGTGTCTAGAACCAATGGAGGTCATGACATTAATGTAATACCAGTTGTTACTGAAACTGACCCGATTGGCAAGGCTATCAAGGATAAGGTCGTTCACACCATAGAAATGCGCATTTCCATCGTCCCAAATGATGCCTTTGTGGTCCGTTAGAAAACGGAATTCTGGTGTGTGCGACGGATCGCTTTGGTCGATACTGAGGAAGAAAAAGTTGAGCACATCCGTGTCGCGATCAGTGTAGAAATCACGAATGACTTCGCTCTTGGAATTACTGTCATGATGTATCTGGATCGCCGCAAAGTGGCTATCAAATATATTGTGGATCAGTGCAGAGGTTTGCTGTTTGGTTCGGTCTACTTCTTGCCAAATGATTTGCTTGGAGAAGTAATAGCTCTGAATGAAAATCCCCAGAATAATTGGGGCAAGAACTAAAATGATGATCTTTGTTATGAGCGTCGCCAGCGAGCGACGCTTTTTAATGTTTGATCGCGTTGTTGTCATCAATTATCTGAATATCTAAATGCGCGCTTTTTCAGCGCTTCGATTCTCTCCGGTGAATCTGCCTTTGTTACGATTTCAAAGTCACCTGAGTATACGGTCGGAACTGGTTTATCTTCCAAGTCCCACTTAATCGCTTCTGCCATGGCTATGCCAGTGTCATCATTCATACGCATGACGGTGATGTCTAAATCACCCTTCTGGATAGCGTCTAACTCAGCAGAGCCTCCACCCCAGCCATTGATCATAATATCTTCACGTCCCAACTCAGCCAGTGCGTCTACTGCACCTAATGCTACGTCGGTCGAACATGCATAGATAAAATCAACATCTGGATGTTTTGCTAAACTCGCTTTCGCAGCATCATAGCCGGATTGCTTGGTTGCCTTCGTGTAATACGCTGATTGTAGCTCAAAGTTATTATCACGGTTTACTTGGTGAATAAAAGTATCACCTCTCACATCGCTAATATAACCTTCAGAAAAGTAGAGCACACTGTAATATGTGTGTTTTGGGAAGAACTTTCCGAATTCTGTTGCTAATTCACGACTGCCTTCTGCGTGGTCAAATCCGACATATAAAAACGGTTGATGTTTGTCCCACTCACGGACTGGTGTAGTGATATTTTGCAAGATCAATTTGGTGTTCGTTGAGTCCAAAACGTGCTCAACAAATTTACGGTGTCTTGTCGTATCAAGCGTGAAAATCAAGTAATCCGATTTGCTCTTGAGCGCTTCCATTAATGACAAGCTTTGTTGCTTGATATCAGCATTTGGACGAGTAAACACTTGGTTCAGTTGGTAGTTAATATTCAACTTATCCAAACGTTTTTCGAATGCTGCAATATTTCTTACCCAGTAATCTGAAACTTGCTGTCCTGGGTAAACCACTGATATTTTAATCGGGCGTTGTGTCGGTTTAGACAGTGGGACCGGCTGTGCTCGTACTGCTTCTGATAAAGCATTGGTCAGATTTCGTTGCTCGGGAAACTCGTCCAAAAACTCTTGATAACCCCAGTACCCATTCAAAACTTGTGTTGCTTGAGACGCTGGAGAAAAACCGACCATAGAAATCAGGGAAAATAGTAACGCTTTCTTCATCTATTGCTCTTTTAGTTTTTATCGAGTATGGATCTGCTCTTATTTTTGCCTAGCCGAGTCATCCTTTACCCTAATCAATTCATCTTCCATAAATTGCCCGTTTCTATATAAATTTTCTTAATACAAAGCCGAACGGGCATCAACGTATTATGTGGTACAACCGCTCGAAATGATACCCACAACTATTAATAATTCGCCCACACGCGTCAAAAATAAACCGCCATTTAAAGGCGGTTTATTTTTTGTCATTTTGGGTATTCATTCGAGGAAAAATACGGAACGAGTCGCTCAAGTTTGCACGTTTTGACTGCCGAGACCTTTATATTGACTGGCAATACATTGCACTTATGACTACTACACCTAAGCCTTCCCAATAAACGAATTGGCGTGCCGCAACTCATTTACGCGAGTAAAAGACGAATGATTGGCCTTCACCAACTTGAATCACCGCACTTTCTTGCACCAGTAACTCTTTTTTAGTTTTAGTTAACTGTTTGATGAAGTATTCCGCTTTCATAGCCATGCTTTTGTTTTCAAAAGCACAGGACCACTCAAGTACAAGCGGCCCTTTTCCTTTTAGTGCTTTCGCGCCTTTACCACTTTGGTGCTGATTAAAACGCCTTTCCACGTCATTTGTTACCCCGCAATACAAAGCATTGCGGTTGTTACGAATCAGATAAACACTCCAACGTTGCTCGGCAGTATCACTCATGAAAACAAAGATTCAACCTGCTCTTTCAAAGCGGCAAGCTCTTCACGTAACTCTGCGACTTCTTGCTCAAGCTGTGTAATACGTTCAGAGCCCGCAGAAGAAGGGGCCGTCGTTGCTACCGCAAGCTCACTGACATCCACTTCACCGCAGAACAAATGCATGTATCGAGATTCACGCTTACCGGCTTCGCGAGGTAGCTTCACGACTAATGGGCCCTTTTCATCATTAGCAAGGTGCTCAAGTACATTTTCAACTTCTTTAACATCGTTGAAGGTCGCAAGACGGTTTGTGCGAGTGCGAATCTCACCTGGCGTTTGTGCACCACGAAGCAGCATGCAGCATACGATGCCTTTCTCTTGTTTCGTTAGTTTTAGATCGCCAAACTCGGTATTGCAGAATCGATGTTGGTACTTGCTCACGCGACTGTTGAAGCCACTTTCGTCGCTCACTAAACGGCGTTCGATCAACGCATCAACCGCGTATAGTACGTCAGCTTCGGATAGCGACATTACTGGCTCACGATTGCTCTTTTGGTTGCATGCGTTAGTCAATGCGTTAAGGCTGAGAGGATATTGGTCGGGGGTGGTCACTTCTTTTTCGATTAAGCAGCCAATTACTCGTGCTTCAATTGCCGTTAGCTCAACTTTCATAATGCATTTCCTTATTATTGTTGCATTTGAATTTGGGTATCAGGCTAAAGCATAGCGCATGGACCTGACACCCTTTGCGAATCGGGTTAGGTCTTAATGCTCTGAGAGAATCGACACTTTGGTCATCTTCCCATTCTCATCAATCATCATTATCTTTGAACGGTTCAGTTCAACTTCGGTGATTTCGAGTTGCGTCCTCGCCGCCACATATGCGGCTTTAAGCTTCGTTGCCATAGAGTCGTCATGGGATTCGACATCTTGGTTTTCGACTTGCTCCGCAATAGTTCCAGAGTTCATTTCGAGCTTCATATCTTTATCTTGAATGCTATCGATAATATAGCGAAGGCCCCAGCATGACAACGAGTCCCTGCGTTCAAGTGAGCAACATTCACGCTTTTAACGCGCGATTGTTGATACCACATCAAAATTGGTGGATAAATGTTCAACCCTGCCGCACGTTTGATCTAAAGACTTTTATGCCACGAGATGTTGTGCTTTAATCGAGTCAGATATTCATAAATTAGGAAAGGGAACCATGAGTAGCGTATTTGAAATCGTGAACCAAGCTCGTCGTAAAAACAAACTAAAACGTGAGCTGCTTGATAACGAGAAAAAAGTTCGTGACAACCGTAAACGTGTAGACCTACTAGAAAACCTACTAGACTACATCAAGCCAGAAATGACTCACGACGAGATCGTTGCAATCATCAAAAACATGAAAGCTGACTACGAAGACCGCGTTGACGATCACATCATCAAGAGTGCAGAAATCTCTAAAGCACGCCGTGACATCAGCCGTCGTATCCGTGAGCTAACAGAAGAAGACAAGCAAACTAGCGGTAAAAAATAAGCCGACTTAGTTGCCATATTCAACCCCGAGCAAGCACGCCTTGCTCGGGGTTTCTTTTTGTCTCTTTGTTGTACAGTGTGTACAATAAACACAATTTCCGTTCCAAAAACACCCATATTTTATATGTCTTCTACTTCTTCTAATGCCCAACCGACGTTAGCGAAACAACTCTTTACGATGACTTGGCCAATGCTGTTTGGCGTTCTGTCATTAATGAGCTTCCAATTAGTTGATAGTGCGTTCATTGGCCAACTTGGTGTCCTTCCCCTTGCAGCACAAGGTTTCACTCTTCCCCTTCAAATGGTGGTGATTGGTATTCAAGTTGGCTTAGGCATCGCGACCACAGCGGTCATCTCAAAAGCACTCGGCGCAAACAACGCTCGCTATGCTAAGCAGCTAGGAGGCCTAGTGCTTATGATTGGCTCTATTGGTGTTGCGGTCTTCGACCTGCTTATTTGGCTGCTGCGCTACCCTATCCTCTCTCTATTGAGCGCACCAGATTCAGTTATGCCCATCATCGATAGCTATTGGCCATGGTGGCTATTGAGTTCATGGGTAGGAGCGGTACTGTATTTCTATTACAGTATCTGCCGAGCCAATGGCAACACCATGCTGCCTGGCACCATGATGATGGTCACCAGTGGTGTGAACTTAGTGCTCGATCCACTGTTTATCTTTACTTTCGATCTCGGTATCAACGGTGCCGCTATTGCAACAGTGATTGCTTTTGGCTTCGGTATTTTAGTAGTGGCTCCTCGCGTTCAGAGGAATCATTGGGCTAGCTTCGAATGGCACGATTTGAATGTAGTTAAGAGCGTTACATCCATCGGCAATATCATGGGGCCGGCAATGATCAGCCAACTGTTGCCACCACTTTCTTCGATGTTGGCAACTAAGCTACTTGCGGGATTTGGTACCGCAGCCGTCGCTTCTTGGGCTTTGGGATCTCGCTACGAATTCTTTGCCATCGTTTCGGTATTGGCATTAACCATGTCTATGCCGCCAATGGTGGGTCGATTACTGGGTGCGAAAAACTACGCTGACATTCAATCGCTGATTTCTATCGCGGTGAAATTTGTTCTTGGCTTCCAGCTTCTAATCGCCATCATCACCTTTGTCGCTGCTGATCCACTTGCTCTGCTTATGACCAGTGATGCTGAAGTGACCAGCGTGCTTGAAATGCATTTGATGATTGTGCCTATCAGCTTAGGCTCGCTGGGCGTGTGTATGTTGATGGTGTCGATCTGCAATGCTTTAGGTAAGTCGTACACAGCGCTAACCATCTCCGCACTACGACTGTTTTTGTTCTTCCTTCCGTGCCTTTGGGTTGGCGCGCAAATGGGAGGCATTAAAGGGCTGCTTATTGGCGCTTGCCTAGGTAACCTCATGGCAGGTATCGCTGCTTATTTAACATACCGTAAAACCATTCATAAGCTCGTTTCTGCTGAAGCTGCGGCTTAAGAGAGCCAAATAAAACAAAGCCCTCACGATGAGGGCTTTGTTCTTTAGACCATTTAGCATGATGCTGTTTTAAAGCTTTAGAAAAGCAAGCGCCTAGTTTAGTGCGACTTTATCCGCAGGGAATACAACGCCTGTTTGTCTTCTTACCTCAGTTAGCACTTTCGCGACCGTCAATGAACGTTGCTTCATTTGAGGCGCAATCGAACCCAGTTTCAGTTGCTTAGCAAATGCCTGCGCTTCATAGTACATGTGGTTCTCTTCTTGAGGTAACGTGAGTACTTCTTTGTCCTCACCACGCAAAATGCGCTCAACACCACGCCCTGTAGCAATCATATCCACCAGCAGACTACCCTGTTCACCTTGGAACTCACTTGGGATGAGTGAATCACTCACCTTCGAGTGCAATAGGTTCACATTAAAGCAGTCATAAGCCAAGGTCACGCTGCCACAACCATCAACGCCAGAAGACAAAATATGCGCACTCGCTTGTACACTATTCGGCTCGCCAAACAACTCAACGGCAGAACCAACGCAGTAGTAACCAATGTCCATGATGGAGCCATTGGAGAAATCAGGATTGAAGGTGTTTGGGTTCTCACCATTTAGATATTTCTGATAGCGAGAAGAGTACTGACAGTAACTGATCGTAGCATGACAAAGAGGCGCGATCGTCGGTAGACTGTCTTTTAATACTTGGAAATTCGGAGTGTATGGCGACATGAAGGCTTCAAACAACACGACATTATTTTCTTCAGCCGTTTTAAACATCGCTTGAGCAAGAGAATAATTTGATGCCATCGGCTTTTCACAAATCACGTGCTTGCCCGCTTTGAGCATCTGCACTGCCTGAGGCGCATGAAATGAGTTTGGGCTCGCGATGTATACTGCATCAACGCTTTCATCCGCCCCTAAAGCATCGAGGTTATCGTAATAAGCTTCTACGTTGTAAGGTGAGCCAAATTCGCGTGCTTTCTCTACATCACGAGAATAGACGGCGTGAAGATAAAACTCTTTGGTCTGAATCGCCGCTTCAACAAATTGTTGAGAGATCCAGTTCGTCCCGATCACAGCAAGTTTGAACATATTACTTCCTTTTCTTTATCGTTCTGGAAGCCGTAAGGAGTTCGGCTCGCAGACACGATTTAAGCAAGCTTTAGTTCATTAAACAACTCAAACAGTTGATTCGATTTGTAAGGTTTCGGTAAGTAAGCATCCATCCCCGCGGCAAAACAGTGCTGAATGTCTTCTTCAAGCACACTCGCTGTCAAAGCAATAATGGTGGTTTTCCCACTCCCAACTTCTTTCTCCCAACGGCGAATTTCTTTTGTTGCGGTCAGACCATCCATAACTGGCATCATGCAATCCATAAGAATGGCATAGAACTGTTCCCCCTTTCGTGATGGGTTCTAAGGCTACTTGCCCGTTACTGGCGATCTTTTGATTCATCAAATTATCTTCCGCAATCAAAATTCGACGATGTGTACGAGACTGGTTGATATTGTGGACCACTGCCGACTCTTTGGTTTACAAAACCTCTTCTGTTTGACTCGCCTAAAGTGGTCAAAACGCCAAATTCACTATTCATTGCCCCGATGTAAGCCAAAGTTATGTGAAACAAAAATGTGATAGCTTGCAAAATTTTGCAGCATCAATTTTAAACAGATTTCGTTAAATTAACTCATTGTAAGGAGAGACTTGGGCATATTTCCTAAAATGGCAAAAGTTGTTTACCATTTAAGTGGTAAAAGCAACAGATATCACATTATCAGAGGTATAGTTCACCTTGTTACATATCGTCACTTTGAAATGATCCATTATTGTAGCGAAATAAGCCATGCAGATAGAAAAAGTCAATACCTATAAAAGACCGCTAAAATCACATTAGTCAGCCAAGAATTAGACCTTACCCCACACTTTCCACTAGATTTATTTTTCCTAGCAGAATAAGACCTCCACCAGTACAATCCGCACACACAACTATTACAACTTAATTACAAACACCCTCACTTCACGCTCTACCGTTGAGGTACTAGCCGAAAAGTAAGGTCAGCCCCCCAAAACGTGAAAGGTCCAAAACAACAATGAGTCCAGAGAAATATCTCCAAGACTGGCAAACTAGCCAAACGATTGCTGAATCTATTTCCCCTCTTATTGGTAAGTTATATCGTCAAAAAGGAATCGAAGTGGTTCTGTTTGGTAAAACGCTTATCAACGCAACAACCATCGACATTCTCAAAACTCACCGTATTGCAAGACGTTACACAGGAAGCCCTCTCTCTCTAGAACAAACGATGCCAATAATCCAAGCGCTTTGCGAAATGAGCATCTCGTCTTGCCGTGTTGATGTTGGTCAGCTTGCTGGTATGTACTGGAAAGATCACGAAGACACAGCCGCACTTAGCGACTTTTTACACACTGCACTTCAAGGTGCTCGTGACGCCGATTCTTCTCTAGCGGCTCGTGATGTGGTTCTTTATGGTTTCGGTCGAATTGGTCGTCTACTTACTCGTCTGCTGATTGAAAAGAGTGGTCCGGGTTACCCGCTTCGTCTGCGTGCTATCGTGGTACGTGGTGGCAAGAAAGGTGATCTTGAGAAGCGTGCAAGCTTGCTACGTCGTGACTCCGTTCATGGACAGTTCAACGGTAGTATCGTGATTAATGAAGAGCGCAAAGCGCTGATTGTAAACGGTAACTACATTCAAATTATTTACGCCAACAGCCCGAGCGATGTGGACTACTCAGTTTACGGTATCAACAATGCGCTAGTTGTTGATAACACGGGCGTTTGGCGCGATGCCGAAGGTCTTAGCCAACACGTAGCGTGTAACGGTGCAGAGAAAGTATTGCTTACTGCACCAGGTAAAGGCGACATCAAGAACGTCGTATTTGGTGTGAATGAATCTGTGATTCAAGAAGATGACACCATCATCTCCGCAGCGAGCTGTACGACTAACGCTATCACTCCGGTACTTAAAGCACTTAACGACAAGTACGGCGTGCTTTCTGGACACATTGAGACTGTTCACTCTTACACGAATGATCAAAACTTGATCGACAACTTCCACTCAGGCGATCGCCGTGGTCGTAGTGCTTCATTGAACATGGTTCTGACATCAACAGGCGCAGCGAAAGCGGTAGCAAAAGCACTGCCAGAACTTGCTGGTAAACTTACAGGCAATGCAATTCGCGTACCAACTCCGAACGTATCAATGGCTGTTACAAACCTTAACTTGGGTGAAGATGTAGACCGTGATTCGCTGAACGAATACCTACGTCAAATGGCATTGAATTCGGAGCTTTCCGCGCAAATCGATTACACAGATTCGACAGAAATCGTATCAAGCGATCTAGTTGGCTCTCGCCACGCTGGTGTGGTTGACGGTCAAGCAACCATCGCTCAAGACAAGCGTTGTGTACTGTACATCTGGTACGACAACGAATTTGGTTACAGCTGTCAAGTTGTACACTGTATGGAACAAATGATGGGTGTTCGTTACCAAACATTCCCTCGATAAGGTGAACCTTGCTCCACAACGTTAACCACAATGTGTAACGAGCAACACCCCAGCATTTGTTTTAAATAATAAGCGCCTTGCGCATTACTAATATACTTCCCCGCTTATACGCCTGATGACCCTCAGGCGTTTTTTCGTTTTAAGACACTTTGACATTCCTCAGACAAATCGATGTGAAATTGAACGGTATATTCATGTTTCGTTCATGTTCAGCGCAATAATATGAACCCATAGATTGAAAGAGAGGTCATGATTATGAATCGAATTATCGTTACTGCATTGGCACTGATTACTGGCTTTTTTACTTTGGTATTTAGCCTAATCATGGCGATTCCATTGACCATCGCAGCCCTGATTACTGGTAAACGTATTGAAAAACGCGTGAAGCAAATGCAACAAGAAATGCATGAAGAGTATGAATTCAATACGGGTAAGTCCGACGCGATTGAAGGCGAGTTTGAAGAAGTTCGTCGCTAACGTTTCTGAAGGTTCCACACTCCCCCTATGTTCCTGAGCAACCTTCTTTGCTGACATCCTACCTCGTTAAGAGTTAGGATGTTTTTTTGTCTGCCATATACAAGAAAGGCTACCATCTCGGTAGCCTCTCTGCTTTTTATACAATGAGTTCGACTTGGTTAAATCGTCACAACTACTCGCACTACCAGTAGCATTAAAACGATACCGGATAATCGGTCAATCAGCACCGCTTTTGAGCGAATACGGTCCACAACGCGCGAGTTAGACAATACCAATGTTATGAAGGTGTACCACAAGCCATCAACAACAAATGGTGTCGCGACGATGATCATTTGGTTACTTAGATCGTTACCCAGCGCTACAAATTGACTGAACAGTGCGATGAAGAACAGCGCAATTTTCGGGCTTAGAATTGAAATGAGGAAGCCTTCTCGCGCCGATTGTAAAACCGTCGTTTCTTCACCGGACTCTAACTTCGCCGCAACCCCACCTTTTGAGCGCAGTGCATTGAAGCCAAGATACGCCAAGTAAGCTGCACCAGCCAAGCTAATAGTCTTAAATAGCAATGGGCTTTGTTGCAGCACTACCGCCAAACCTATCAAGGTAATAAACGCATAAATACCGATACCAAACGCGTGCGCCCATGCGGTAGCCAAACCATTAACTCGACCACCAGCCAACGAGTGCTTAGCGACAATCGCTAAACTCGGACCTGGGGACATCGCCCCTAATAAACACACGGTAAAAAGTGATAACCAAACTGTTAGTGTCATAAGAATCTCCCATCTTTGACGCTAATCTATCAACGGAGCAGGTATAATTAGAAATCAAAGTTTTTCATATTAGCTATGATTTCAGATCATAAGCAGTAGATACGCACATTAACGAATGGAATACTCTGAGGTTTGCATAACCGAGAGAATCTCCTCTCGCGCCCATTTATGCGCCGGATCCGTATCGTACTTTGGATGCCACATTAACCAATACTTATGAGTAGGGGTTTCGAGTGGCAACGCTTTGTGGGCTAAATCCCAATGCTTCGCGAGATTCACGGCAATATGCTCGGGTACCACCATCAGATGCTCACTTGAGACTAAGCGATTGATAGCAGCAGAAAAGAAAGGCACCTTGAAGGTAACGTGGCGTGTATAACCCAGCTCTCTCAATGCCAAGTCAGTATAGGAATCTTTATCCCCTCCACCGTTCACTTTGATGTGAGAATACGAAATTAGATCTTCGACACTAATATGGTCTTGCTTTGCTAACGGGTGGGAGGCCTTCATCAAACACACGGACGAGTCCTCACCAATCTTCACACTGGATACACCTTTAGGCTGTTCTGGATAAATTGAAGACGCAATATGAATACCTGTCTCATGAAGTTTATCAAGAAAGTCCGGTTGCCAAAGTCGATACGCCATATCCAACTGAGGAGCAAAACTACTAAAGTGCGAAGCAATGTCAGGGAGTACATATTGCGCGACATAGTCACTCGATGCTAATACTAACTCTCCTTTCCAATCCCCGGGTTCAAAAGGCTTGTCATCGAGAAGGTGATCGAATTCCGCCAATAAGTCGTCCAACTTCTCTTTTAGAAGTAGCGCTCTTGGCGTGGGAATCAATTGGTTACCCTGCCGAACCAATAAAGGGTCGCCGCATAATTCGCGTAACTGCGCTAGTTGACGACTGACCGCGGATTGAGTGATGTGCAAACGCTCCGCGGTTCTGCTCACATGGCACTCTTCAAGCAATACATGCAAAGAGCGCAGCAGATTCAAGTTGATGTTATTCAGCACATTCAACCCATTGTGTGCGCCAATCTGCGGCGGCGTAATCTTCCGGCCAATATTCCACTTGTTTGCAAATTAGCCCATCACGGATGCTGTGAAAAGTAATCACTCTATCTGAGCGAACGCCATCACTAACAATCACATCGGTGACTACTTGATCGCCTTCTCCCACAATACGTTCAATCGCAAAGGTCCACTTACCCTCTGCTGGATAAGCTGAGTTCAGTTCGGCAAAGTTCTTTCTGCCGCGAATGACTTCTTTGGTCAATGGCCAAATTACTTCACAATCAGGCGAAAGACACTCTGCTGCCGCATAGAAATCATTGCTTGCCATTACGTTCCAGAAATTGAGGACGATGTCTTTCTCGGTCATTTTACAAACTTGCTCCCTGTGGTATTGAAAAACTCCGTTAACACGGTATGTGTCATCACATTTCGAAGCTCTGGATAACTTTGGATATAGTCTCGAATATCATTCAAACGGGCGATATTCGGTACTTCAACAAACAGCATCATATCGGTTTCACCACTAATTGCATGACACCATTTAACACCGTCTATTTTGTAAAGATCTTTGGCGTAATTATCGCAGTGGTGACTTGCTGCTGACGTGTCAAATTTCAACACCATATAAGCACAAAGCGTCGACTCTTGAGATGTTGCAATATCGGCATGATAGCCAAGAATCACTCGATCATTTTCTAGCTTTTTTATTCGCGCTGTCACCGCTGAGCGTGACAAACTGACTTGCTCTGAAATCTCTGTAATAGAGAGGCGGGCATTCTGCCGCAATAGGTCTATGATCTGATGATCAAATTTGTCCATAACATCACCACGCTTTTCTTCGTCTCGTCATTCTACTCAATTCCAACTTATTGGAAATAGACAATATGAGCTTTATTGACAATAACTACCGTCATTTTGACGGCCAACAACATCATTTTGATACAGAGAACTCAGATAAGCTTGTCCGACAACCTACACAGACGTTTAGAGGTCGTCATGGATAATCTTAAGAAAGACATCACGCTCATATCTGGCATTGGACAACTTTCCACCACATTACTTGGAACAGGGTTATTTATGATCCCAGCAATTTCTGCGGGTATCGCTGGGCATTTCTCACTTTGGGCTTGGATTATCTTACTCATCGCAATTTGCCCTATCGCGCTTACCTTTGCTCAATTAGGTAAACGCTATCCTAGTGCTGGAGGCACAGCATTTTTTGTTCGTAAAGCGTTTAACAGTAATCTGGAAAGTAGCGTTGCGTGGCTTTTTGTAAGCGTGATTCCTGTAGCCCTGCCAGCTGGGGTAACATTAGCCTCAGGCTTCTTAAATGAACTGTTACCAGAATCAATGAATATCCCATTGTTCACACAGGCCTTTGTTGTCTTTTTATTAATGCTAGTTAACCTTCTCGGCACAAAGTCATCTGGAAGACTACAAACCGTCATTGCTCTTAGCATTTTTGCTTTGGTTGGTGCATTTTTATGGAAAGGTGATGTTGGCCCAGCCGATCTCACCATGCCTGCCATCAAAATGGATTCAACTTGGTCAATTGCGACAGCATTAGGCGTCATGTTTTGGTGCTTTGTTGGGATAGAAGCCTTTGCGCATATGGGGGAGGAATTTAAGAACCCACAACGTGATTTCCCAATTGCTATTATTGTTGGCTGCTTTGTCGCAGGACTCACCTATTGGGCCTGCTCTGTCGTGATACTCCAATTTGGCGCTTACGGCAGTGCTGAGTTCGACAATGCCTCAATTCCGTGGTTGAGTGCGTATCTATTGGGTGATCACGCCAAATGGCTTATTAGTGTTATCGGTTTCTCAGCGTGTTTTGCGAGTGTGAACCTCTACACTCAAAGTTTGGCGCGAATGGTGTGGGCCCAAGCAAGGGAGCACAAACCAACTAGCGCTATCGCGAGAGTTTCAGTGCGAGGCGTACCAGCGAATGCCACGTTAATCGTCGGCGCTATATTGCTTGCTTCTTGTGTTACTGGGTCGATATCAGGGCTAGATTTGGAGTTCTTCCTAAAGCTCGCAAACGGCATCTTTGTTCTGGTCTATCTATTGGCAATGCTAGCAGCCTACTAACTGCTCAAAGGTTGGGGAAAGGTCCTCGCAGGATTTTCTCTCGTGTTGTGCACCGCAGTATTCATTTGTTTGGGTTGGTCTATGCTGTACGCCGTTACTATTTTTGCAGTGCTCTCCCTACCATGGAAACAGTGGCGAAAAAAGAACACTCGCCGAGTGACTGATTAAGGCTTAGCGTAGTTATTCAAACAACTCAGAAAGCTGTTCAACCAGAGCATCAATCTCACTTAATGCGACATTGCCATAACCCAATACCGCTCCTTGCCAATTTCGCGCTTTAAAATCTGAATGTTCATAAAAACTCAATGGACGCAACACTATCCCTTTGGATTTAACTCGTTGCGTCCATTCATGCTCATCAACCCCTTGCAACCACTTTAAAGTGATATGGAGACCAGCAGCCTGACTGATCACCTTAACTCTATCGCCAAAGTGCTTTTCAACAGCCAAACACATCTGCTCATGCTTAGTTTTGTACAGTCGGCGCATTTTGCGGATATGACGAATTAACCCACCTTCAGTAATAAAATCAGCCAACGCCTCTTGGGTGTGCGTTGGCGAATCACCGGTTAACGCATCCTTAACCACCAAGCATTGCTCAACTATACGTTCAGGTACCACAAGATAGCCAAAGCGTATTCCATTAAACATCACTTTACTGAACGAGCCCACATACAGTACGCGATTATCGCGCCCCATTTGAGCCGCTAGCCCTTGTAAGCTGGTATATGGACGATGGGCAAACTGAAATTCACTGTCGTAATCGTCTTCGATAACCCAACGTGATTGCTCGACCGCCCAGTTGATAATCTTCCCTCGCTGCTCGGTATTAAGCGTAGTTCCCATCGGATACTGATTGCTTGGTGTGATATATAGAGCATCGGCATCGCTGCTGGTTACCGCTTCCACATCAAAGCCGAGTTTTTCTCGTACCAATAGGGGCTCAAATTGATATTGCTGGAACTGAATTAGCTTCCGCATTTGCGCGTAACCCGGTTGCTCCATCAAAACCTTATCACCTTGTTTTAGAGCTACCATCGTCGCAATTGACAACGCTTGCTGTGCCCCAGAAGTAATAATGATGCGCTCTGGGGAGCAATTTACTGAACGGCTTGATGCAAGGTAGTCAGCTAAAGCACAACGCAATGCCCAACTGCCCTGAATATCTTGGTTCCCTAGCAAACAGGTACGGGAAAGATGACGAGCAAGTAACTTTTGCCACTGCGCCATAGGAAAAGCTTCTAAATCAGGCACACCCGGAGCAAATGCGCGGTTGATGTCAAAGTTGGTTTTCAGTGATGAGTCCGTTTTGATTGAACTGGGTTCAGGCAGATACTGTTCCGGCAGTTCTACAGCAACATAAAAGCCAGAGCCTTTTTGACTGTTCAAGTACCCTTCCGCCACTAACTGCTCGTAGGCTGCAATCACGGTATTCCTACTGAGTTCAAGGTCTTGTGATAGCTTTCGTGTAGACGGCAATTTCCCATTCTTCGCCCACAGCCCTTGAACAATCTTCTCGCGGATAGCAAAAAACAACGCTTGCTGACGCGTTCCATCACTTTCTTTTAAATGCAGGTCACCGATATCAATCAAAGACAAACTGGATCCATCCGTTAGTTAAAACTGGCTCTCTTTAAGCTACCAGTTAAACGGTACATTGCAATCAAAGATTGAGAAGCAAGTGCTCGTCCCTGTGAGCAAAAGGAGAGAAAATGTTATCCAATACCAACAGAACGGAAATTAAGAAAGGCGCGCATAAAGCCATCTCTGATGTCGACAAACTGCACGCCATCATAGATGAAAGCCTTATCGCTCATATTGCAATAACCAACGAGTCTGGCCCTGTAGTCATCCCCATGCTGGCTTGGCGTGTAGATGATTACGTGTATACTCATGGTGCCAACAACAGTCGATTACTGCGCTCACTCAAACAAGGAGTGCAAACATGCCTAACCTTTACCTTGTTTGATGGCTGGGTACTGGCTCGAAGCGCGTTTCATCATAGCGCACATTATCGTAGCGCTGTTGTCTTTGGCCAGTTTGAGATGGTGGCGGATAACCAAGAGAAAGACAGATTGCTGAATCACTTTATTGAACAAATCGCTCCGGGAAGAACAAAAGACATCCGCTTGAGCAATGAGAAAGAACTCAAAGCAACCATGCTACTGCGTATACCACTAACGGAAGCATCAGTGAAAATCAGCAATTTTGGTGTTAACGACGATGCACAAGACATGGACATTCCAGTTTGGGCTGGAGTCTTGCCGTACCGAACTGTTGCAGGCCCGCTGCAAGCTTGTGAAGATTTGTATGAAGGCATTAAAGAGCCAGACTACCGTCGTGCCTACCCTAATCGCTGGCAGGAATAAGCACGGTAAACAACGCGCCCCCTAAGTGGCTCTCGCCGACCGACAGCTCCCAGCCTAGTTGCCTCGCAGCACTAGACGCAATGGCGAGTCCCAAGCCAAAACCTTTGACATCGGCGTTACGGCTTTTATCTATACGAGAAAACGGAATGAATACCTCTTCACGCATCTCTTTAGGAACCCCAGGGCCATCATCTTCAATATCGACGATCCAGAAGTGCTCTACCGACCGGCTCGTCACTTCCACACAAGACTCGCCATAACGTTTTGCATTCTGCAGTAGGTTATCAAGAACCAAATTACCCAACGTTGGTTGCAGGTGGATGGACTGGTAAGCCAAAGCATTCTCAACAGTAAGCTTCGCTGACACTAACCCACGATAATTCATGCGGCTTTTACACCAAAGCGGCAGTTCAATGGTTTCAACAGAATCGGCTAACGAATAGTTATTCACGCTCAAGCGGGAAAGCATTACGATGTCAGACGTTAAATCCGTCACCACATCCACATATCTTTCAATGTCATCGTGCAGTTCCGCTTGCATTTCACCTTTAGTACGCCTTGCCAAGTCGGTAGCTAGCTGAATTCGACTCAGTGGCGTTCGAACTTCATGAGGGATAGCCTGAGTGAAAATGTGTGTTTGGCGCACTTGCCTTTCAATGTCTTCCGACATGTTGTTGAAGCCAGTAGCAAGCTCTCGGACCGGAGAAGAGAAGTGCTTTAAATCCACACGAGTGCTGAGCTCACCGGAGCCAAATTGCTGCTGTGCTGACGTCAATTGTTGAATCTGGCGATCAAGTCTACGCACCGGAACATAAACCAAGACACCCAAGCTGCATATTATGGTGAATAACAAGCTGAACACAAAGATGCTTTCTGAGTCTTCATCCCAATCAACATCTGGACTAAAAAAATCTCGCTTTTCTTTAAATACCAGACTTTCTGATGAGTTTGGGAGTGGAAAAACCGCAGCGTAGATATTGCCATCGATCAAGTACACGGGCACACCTTGCATACGATAAAGCAATTCGCAGTCCAAACAAGGAGGCGAACCGTCCCAGTTATTAAGAAGAGTCAGGTCGAAGATGAAAAAATCCTGTTTGCCTGTTCTCGTTAACTGCTTGTAGAGTGAGTTAGGCGTCCCACGTTGCTCAGTATACTGATCGACAAAATACGTACCATCACTCAAGAAGATGCCAACTTCAGTTTTGCGCATAAACTCGTCCCCCATAGTAAAAAACAAGGCGACAGTCACGGCAAGGCCCGTTACCAATCCAACATAGAGCCGAGTAAACAGAGAGAACATCCGCTATTTCCCCGTTAACATGTATCCACGATTACGCACGGTCTTAATGGTAGCGGTGTGAATAAGGGCTTTTGAGAATTTTTTCCTCAAAGAAGAGATTCGCATATCAATTGAACGGTCAGTAATGCAGTATTCAATGCCACGCGCAAGGCGGCAACAGGACTCTCGAGAAACGGGTTTATCAACATTGAGCATTAATAGCTCCAATATTTCGAACTCAGAATCAGTGAGATCGATATCTTGCTCTAAGTAATAAGCTTTAGAGCGACGGGTGCATAAGTCGATGCCATAACGGCTCAGCTCTGTCTTTTCATCCGAATCTATTTGGCGACGGTAACGGCGTAAAGAGGCCTCAATACGAGCGAGGAGGATATTGCCCTTAATTGGTTTCGTTAGGTAATCATCAGCACCAAATTTAAATAGGCTAACTTCACTCATCTCATCATCAGTGGCCGTCAACACAATGATTATTCCATGATAAAATGCCCTAGCCTCTTGGCATATCTCTGCACCATTTTTGCCTGGGAGCATCAAATCCAATAACACCAGATCAGGCTTCAATTCTTTGATAGCGTCGAGTGCATTAAGACCATTGTCGAGAACAGTAACTAGGTAACCTTCAGCCTCTAGGTACATTTTGGTTAATCGAGCAATCTCTGAATCGTCCTCTACGAGCAAAATTTTATTACCAACCATAATCCATTCACCCAACCTATAAAACAGAGGCAGTATATCGCTCGTTTTGTTCCATGCAACCCATATAAACCGAACCTCTAGCGACAGAAAGTGCTTACAAACACTTACAAACCATACATTTATAAAAAAGCGCTCTCTACAAAAAAACACAAAAGAACAAAAAACCAATTTATAAAAACAAGTTAAGATTTAATATCACCAATTAAACCAAAAACAAAATATAAAGCTACTATTATTTTAGCTTTGTCGAATTAAAAACCTTACAACAAATCATCAGCAGTAATTATGACTACAATTGCTCATGTAGACAGAAAATACTCTTGCAAATAAATTCCTCAGCAAACCTTCCGCCTGTGAGTATTACAAAGATGAAATTCGCTCAATTAACGCCTCTGGCTCTACTTTGTACAGTAAGCCTAACTGCCTGCGGTGGTAGTGACTCAAATTCAAAGTCACCAACAACCACACTGCCACCCCAACCAGCTCCAACATTGAAAACCGTGACGATCCCTAGCGTCGTTTCCAAAAAGTTTCCAGCCAAACTGCAAGTGGCTGCTGATGCTGGTTTTACCCACTACCTTGAAGTCTCCCTTTCGCAAGACGGGAACAATGCGTCGTTCCATATTATCGCGATGGATGACGGGGCGAATGATGAAAAAATATTTCGTGCCGCCAAAATCGTTCAGCACCTACTCACAAACCAGCCAAATTCGAAGTATGGTGCCGACAAATCTAGTATCGCAAAGACACTAGCCGAGCGTGATGCAACATTAATGCTGACAGAAAACGACGACCAGAATGACGAAATGCTCACCAAAATTTTCGTCAGTGAGTTGCTTCGTCAAGATAAATTGGACGACGCGATTGCAGATTCTGGCTTACCACAATCCTTTGATACCAGCTCATTAGAAAACTTTATTGCAACCATGATGGTGCTTAATGAAGACGACATGGACACGCTTATCGAGTCCATTGCATTAACGTTGATGAGCAGCGGGGATACACCAAACTGGTTGATGAACAGCCAATCCTTGATGTACCGCGAACTGACGGTTGAAGGCGATTGTCACTACATGAGTAACTTTGCCGATTACTGTGCCAATCTGGGTGAACATGCCGACCGAGATGCCGCTTTTGAAGAGATTCTACATTTGGTCCAAGCGCAAGGCATTGCTCCTAACGCATCGACTTCCTCATTACAAAAAGCCATTCAAGCGCATGCTCTAAGCATTCATAACGACATCCAATCAGGTAAGCCTACGGTGTGGCGCCCAACCCAGAGTGACTGGGAAGATTGGGAGTCTGACGACTTCGATCCAGAACGCGTTAAGCTAACAGGCCCTTCTTACTCTCACGAATATTTTGCTGCTGCTTTTGAAGCTTACATGAGCGTTGCAAAAGCAAACGGGCATGGTTTAGATGGCTACCAAGCGTTAACACGTGAAGAAATGCAAACCCAAGATCCACAAGCGATTGATTGGATTGACGGTTTGTTCCACGACTACCTGCAATACACCGCAAGCATCGACTCTGCAGGCGTCAAACTCTACACAGAAAAAACGAATCCAGGCTCGGTTCCTACCTTCCGCATGGCACCAAACAAACATGGTTTAGTAGAAGCCTACACCTACAAGTCTCAATGGCTGACAAAAGTGAAGATCGTTGGCGACGACGCGATGAATGTCATCGGTAATGACCAAGACAACACATTTGAAGGCAACCATAAAAACAACAGTATTTATGGTGAGGGAGGCGTCAACACTTACGTCGTGCGACACAAACTGGCTGAATGTATCGTTATCAAAGCGAAAAACGTCTCTGTTGAGTGCCCTAATACAGGCATTGACGAGTTGTACGACATTCAGAACATCCAGTTCACCGATCAAACTCTAGATGTAACCAAGCTATAAACAATGAAAAACATGAAGAAACTTACTCTACTCGCTCCCCTATTCCTTGTTGGTTGTGGTGGCCTTGCTGTCATGGATCGTACTGATGCAGTAAAAGCGCAACCAGAAATGTTGGTGAAAACCGACGGCGACTTTTGGGGATTCGGTGCGGATGGCCATTTTGATTTTGCTGGCAAGTACAAAGGCAAATATTCGCGCAGTGCTTAAAACTCAAGCTGGTTCAATCGTATCTCATTCAAAGAAGGGGCAATGGGCGCAGAAGTGACTCGTATAGACAGCGGTGAAACTTGGCTCCTAAACTGCACCGGCGGCGGCATGTCGGTAAACTACATGGGAGTTGATTTTGGTGGCAACGATCCATACACCTGCGACATCACTCAACATGGTAAGAAAGTCGGTGAATTTGCTATGGAGCCGAAATCTGCGCTGATCAACATCAGCCTTGAGAAAAAAGAAACGGGCGTAGTTCACATTGGCAATACCCATTTCAATGTAGAAACCGTTCACACGAGCCCTGATTCGATGATGGCGGTAGACATTCCATTGGGTTACAGCTTTAAGCAAGGTACGCAAGAGGTTGCGGCAGTGCAGACGAATGGCACAATCGCAGTGCAAATGTTGCCCGAGCTTAACGATCAGCAAAAAGACGTGGTTGCCATTGGCGCTGTAGCAAGTGCACTGAGCTGGCGTCCTGAAGAGTAAGCGTTAACACTCCCAAAAATTTCAAAGCCCTCATTTTAGGGCTTTTATTTGCTGGCAGCACTGGTCATCACAAAGACTATTTTTCCAATCGAGCCGCGTATTGTTTGGGAGTTAAGCCGCGATGTTTTTTGAACATTCGATTAAAACTCGCGACATTGGTATATCCGAGGCGATCAGCAATCCCCTCTATACTGACATGTTTGATCAATAAACCGGCTGCAACGTTACTTAATACATAGCCAGATACCGTAGAGAAATTAAGTCCTAACTTGTGCAAGCGTCGCTGGAACTGTTGCTCTGAAAGCCCAAGTAAAGATGAAACACGCTCCAATGTCGGCAATCCATAATGGCTACTGTAACTCACTACTTCATAAATCACTTTAAGCTCATCTTCCGGATCGGGCATGTTGAGCAAATCATCCAAATCTGAAAAGCTCATCGCTAGACGGCTGTCTTCACGATGGCTTACTTGACGCGAGGCGAGGCGGTCATCTCCTGGGATCCAGATTTCTGTTTTTGGCTGACTCCACTCAACCTCACAGCCAAAGTACTCTTCGTATGGTTTGCCATTTTTCCTAGAACCAGAAATCATCACACGTAATGGCTTGTAATCTTGCCCCAAAAATTCACGCAAAATCTTGGTCATGAATATCGCGCAACGAATATTGTCATGTACTTTGACCGAAGTTTCCACAAATGGGTTGTGGTAAGTCCATTTGATGATCTTGCCTGATTGCTCACCCGCTAAAAAAGCGCCTGACTGAAGGTTACTTACGCCATAATTCACGCGTCGAATGGTGCTAGCGAGATCATTACCTGAGTATAACCAACGTCCGACCGGACCAAGCTTTTGCAGCTCAATGCCACGGCTTAAACTTAACACCACATCTGGGTCATCAGTCAGTTGTTCAATACGTCGATACCACTCCGAAACGGCCTTCAAAGGTATCAATGTCATCGGGTTGTGAAACACTGATGCAGGGATGCCAAGCTCTTCGGATCTCAAATTATACTTAGATAACGCGAGGTTATGCATATTTAAAATACCCATCGCGCGAATAAATCGAACCGTTTTCATAACCAATCACATCAAATTTAATCTTCTAGTGATTGAATTTGTCACAAACCCTCACCTATTTCAATTCCAGACCACAATACGCCAACAGTTTGATAGAGGAGTGTTTAATGAGTTTACTGAGTGTCCCATTTGTCGGAACAGGCGCAGATACAGCGTTACATGTTGTCGCTGCCGTCGTTTTAATCGCGAGTGTCGCAGGCGCGTGTTACGGCTTTTGGAAAATCCATGAGTTGCCAATTAATAAGGCGCACAGCAAAGACCATCATCAGATAGGGCTCATTACCGCCCTCACCTGGATAGGATTTGTCTGGCACTGGGTATGGGTGCTAGCCGTGATCTTTGCATTCGTTGATATGGAAAAAGCCATCATCAATCTGCGTGATACATGGAAAAGTAAACCGCAAACAGAAACACAGCCAGAAGAGGAGGCATAATGTTAGAAGGTTTAGCGGTATGGGCACTCTTCATCTATCTGCTCCGTTTAGTCGGCATGCCTTGGAACAAAGCAACCAAATCGTTCGCTTACCTAGGCGGCTTGGGGTGGTTAATGTTCGTCTGGGTAGGCCTCATCAACTTCACGCCGATGGATCTATCCGGCGGCTCAGTGGTGCAGTCACCACACATCCAGTTGCGTCCGGATTCAACCAATGTGAAAGGCAAAGTTGACCATATTTATATCAAGCCAAATCAACAAATTGAAAAAGGTCAGCTCATTTACGAACTCGACCCAACGCAATATGAGATCGCATTGAACCAAGCAAATGTGTCGGCAGATTCTGCTCGAGTAGCACTGGCAACAGCACAAGGTGATATCGAGATTGAAGAAGCAAACCATCAAGCACTGGTGCAAGATCTAGAAACGTCAAAAAGCCAATTGGAAGCGGCGAAAGTTGACTATAAATTGCAGAAAAAGATGCTGAATCGTTACGTTGAACAAAACCGAGTAGTCCAAAACACCATTACGGCAAGCGACATCGACAAACAATCGAGTGCCGTTGATATAGCACGCCACAACGTGTTAACTCTTGAATCTCAAATCAAGAAGAAACAAGTCGATATCTCACGTGCAAAACTGGCGATTCATAAAGCTGAGCTCGCGGTTGAAACCAAACAGGCTGAACTGCGCCAAGCGGAAGAGCAAATCGCAAAAGCACAATGGGATTTGAACAGCACCAAAGTGCACGCACCAGCAGATGGCTTTGTAACCAACTTTATCCTGCGTGAAGGCCAGCGTGTATCGATGATGCCGCGTATCAACATGTACACTAACGAGAAGTACGTTCTGATGCGAGTGAACCACCAAGCAATTCGTAATATCAAACCAGGTCAACCTGCTGAATTTTCTTCTTCGGTTTACCCTGGCAAGATCTTCTCTGCAACAGTAGAGGGCATTGTTGAAGCGACCGGCGAATCACAAGGCAACCTACTTGGTCTGGATGATTCCGTTCGCGCTACAACCGGTAAGAACTTGCAGAACAAAATTGATGAGCCAGAAGGCTACGATATCCCTGTCGGCTCAGTTGGTCTAGCATGGGTCAGCGGCGAGAAACCAATTGGTTTCCTAGCGTTCTTGGATGTGATTCGTGGCATCATCATCCGAATGAAGTCGCAACTGTACTTCTTCTACTCTATCTAAACTCCCAAACCGCCAGTTTCGCTGGCGGTTTTCTTTTCATTTGTATCCAAGCACGTAGTTTTCCCGTATAACAAATAGTTAGTAAATAACGGAGAAAATTCATGTCGGCAAAGGAAAGAAGCCTACCCACCCATCGCATCTCAAGATTCAGCAAGTTCGCTTCCCTTGCAACCCGAGTCGCAGGCAACGTGATTGCTGAAGGCACTAAACAAATCGCTAAAGGCAATAAACCCAAAGCGAAAGACCTGTTACTAACGCCGCAAAACATTGCGCGTTTAACAGACCAACTGGCCCACTTGCGGGGTGCAGCGATGAAACTTGGTCAAATGCTCTCTATGGATGCTGGCGATGTTTTGGAACCAGACCTCGCTGATATTCTCTCGCGACTTCGCTCAAACGCAGATCCTATGCCAGCAAAACAACTCAACGCAGTAATGGAAAACGCGCTAGGAACGAATTGGAAAACTGAGTTCCTCTCCTTTAACTTCAAGCCAATAGCCAGCGCTTCCATTGGTCAAGTTCACCAGGCCTACAGTGATGCAGGTGATAACCTCGCGGTGAAAGTGCAGTATCCGGGAGTAAGGAAAAGTATCGACAGTGACGTCGATAACGTGGGGACTCTGCTCAAAGTCGTTGGCTTGATTCCCGAATCTGTTGATTACAAAGGACTATTGGAAGAAGCTAAAAAGCAACTGCATGATGAAGCTGATTACGCACGAGAAGCGCACTTTGCCATTCGTTATCATGACGCTTTGAAGGATCACCCTCATTTTGTCGTGCCGAAAATCCACACCGGAAGCTCTTCCGACGCCGTGCTCGCAATGGAATTTATTGACGGTAGTCCGATTGAACAAATCGAGCATTATGACCAAAGCACACGCGACTTTGTAATGCACAGTTTACTCGAATTGCTGTTCCGAGAGCTGTTCGAATTTAAAATGGTCCAAACCGACCCCAACTTTGCCAACTACTTGTATATCGAGAACACCCGTCAAATCGGCTTGTTAGATTTCGGCGCGACTCGCGAATACAGCGAACAATTTAGCACTGGTTATCGCCAAGCTTTTGCATCGGTTGTCAACGACGACGAGCAAGGCTTGAACAATGCGCTTGAGCAGATTGGATTTTTCAGCAAGACCATTATGCCTGCACAGCGCCAAGCGATTCTTGATCTCGTCAAAATGGCGTGTGAACCTATGCTGGTTGATGAGCCTTATGACTTCAAAGCCAGTGGCTTAGCTCAGAAACTCCGCGAGGCCGGTACCATTTTAAGCATGGAACAAGACTACTGGCACACGCCACCAGCAGATGCCCTATTCCTGCACAGAAAAATAGGCGGAATGTACTTGCTGGCAGCTCGCATTGGTGCAAAAGTGAACATTCGCCAATTGGTCTCACCGTACCTACAGATTATGGACGAATAGACTATTGTTTTTCTGCCACTTTCGAGTACCTTGAGCAGCTGCCTATAAGAATAATCTGACTGTCGGGGTGCTCGGTGAGTAAGTTTCAAGACCTCTCCACTCTAATCGAACAAATTGTCCAAGCAGACGAAGTGGATCAAGTTACCGCTTTGAATGATTCTATCGAATGTGGTCTCGAACCCGGTGCCGTGGCACTGATACTCGAGGCTTTCCCGATCGATGAACGTGTACGCTTGTGGCGCGCATTACCTATGGAATTGCACATCGATGTGCTGACTGAAATGCGTGCTGAAGTACGTCTTTCCATCATCGAAGCACTTTCTGAAGTTGAGCTGAAGCTGACCTTAGCCAAGCTGGATAACTTATCGCTGATTGAATGGGCTGACTCGCTGCCTGAAGAGTTCATTAATGAAGCGTTAGAGCTGATTGAGAAAGATGAACTCGATCTCTACGACCAAGCAAACGAATATGAAGACGAAGAACTCGGTCGATGGGCTGAACGAAAGATCATCACTCTCCCTTTTAATATTACCGTTGGTAAAGCTCGACGCTTGATGGAGCGTTACAGTTACGATACACCGCAGCAAGTGTATCTGATCAATCGTAAAAAGCAGTTTCGTGGCGCAGTGAACTATTATGAAATCTTACGTAGTGAAGCGGACGTTCGTCTCAAAACCCTAGCGATTGATACCGTCACCGTACTCGACAGTAAAATGGAACTGTCTGAAGCCGTAGAGGCACTTGAGCACAGCCCTCTCCCTGCTTTGCCAGTTACCGATGCAGATCAAACCTTGATCGGTGAAGTGGATTGGCAATTCGCACTCAGCACTCAACGTGAAATCTACGAAGCACGTTTGATGGCTGGTACGGGTATGGATGAAGGTGATGACTTGTTCGCGCCAATTCTAAAGAGCTCACAAAAGCGTGGCGTTTGGCTGGGCATTAACTTGCTGACTGCAATTCTAGCATCGGTGACGATTGGCTTGTTTGAAGATGTGATTTCACAAGTGGTCGCTCTTGCTGTTCTGATGCCGATTGTGGCTTCTATGGGGGGTATTGCAGGTAGCCAAACACTGACGCTGATGGTTCGTGCCATGGCATTAAACCAAATTGCCCCTGGTAACCGTTTTGCCCTACTCAAAAATGAATTGGGTATCGGCTCTCTTAACGCTTTGCTTTGGGCGTTGATCATCGGTGGTTTAGCAGGGCTTTGGTTCCAATCTCCTGTATTGGGCGGCACCATCGCTCTCGCGATCATCGTCAATATTGTTACCGCGGCCTTATTTGGTGTGCTGATCCCAATTGTTCTTGATAAGCTCAAACTCGATCCAGCACTTGCGGGCTCGGTGATTCTGACTACGGTAACTGATGTCGTTGGCTTCTTTGCTTTCTTGGGCACGGCGAGCTTAGTAATGTTGTAAAAAGAATCGCTCTAGTTAATTAATTCATCATTAGCATTATAATTACAAATTACAAATTACAAATTGCAAACCGCATTTGCAATTTGCAACTCACAGCAAATTTTAGGCAACCTTTATCACAGAAACCGTGTTTTTTCGTTGTTTTTAAAGTTGGCACACTAACTGCATAATTTAGTGTGACCCTTCTTAAGCCGAGGGTCACCTAGCCAACTGACGTTGTTAGTGGACTCGAATTTGTTCACAAATATATAAGCCAATCGCACAAATTGCGGTTGGCTATTTTTTATCTGGCCCCTTCAAATTCCTTCTCCAAATCCTTACTCCCTGTTGAACCAATTTTATTCACTCAATTTACAATCGATTACATGCGATATTTTCTTAAGTTAACTACAACAAACAGCCACCTAAGAAAAATTGAACAGCATACACACCAAAATAACCATTAAATAAATGACTTTGCGTTCAACTTATGAACAATCGTTACTATCAAGCTCAAAAAAACGTTTGCTAAGCATTATGAAAATCCATTGAATCGCTATTTTATAAACAAACCACAAAAATATGACGAGATAAAAGAAAGCCACCAATGACACCGATTTCATTACACATTACTGGTCAGATTAGCCGTCAAGTTCCAAACTTTTTTATTTTTCTGAAAAACTATAACCACATGTTTTTAAAGGACTATAAAAAGACAAAGCTAGAGGTAAACGTTTAAGTGACAAAAAACTCATTGACTATGAGAGTTACATCACCATAATACGCGCCGTTTGCCCAGAAATTGGGATCTACAATTTGTTTTAATTTTTCTTTGCGGAGGTAAAAATGGCTGCGGACAATAACTACAGTCTTGGACCGGTTCCTAACACTGCCAGAAAAGGCGTGGCATCATTAACCATGGTTATGTTGGGGCTCACTTTCTTCTCCGCAAGCATGTGGACGGGCGGCTCGCTCGGTACCGGACTTTCTTTTGATGATTTCTTCCTCGCTGTTCTCATTGGTAACCTAATCCTCGGCATCTACACTTCTTTTCTTGGTTACATCGGCGCTTCTACTGGTCTCTCTACTCACCTCCTTGCTCGTTTCTCTTTTGGCTCTAAAGGCTCTTGGCTTCCTTCCGCTCTTCTTGGCGGCACACAAGTTGGTTGGTTTGGTGTTGGCGTGGCGATGTTTGCTATTCCAGTAAACAAAGCAACAGGCATCGATACAAACACGCTTATCATCATTTCTGGTCTATTAATGACTGCGACGGTTTACTTCGGTATCTCTGCGCTTATGGTGCTATCTGCGATTGCAGTACCAGCAATTGCGTTACTCGGCGGATACTCGGTAGTAGAAGCGGTAAACAGCGTGGGTGGTGTGGCTGAACTACAAAAAGTACAACCAGTACAACCTATCGACTTTTCAGTAGCGCTAGCAATGGTGGTTGGCTCATTCATCAGTGCGGGTACGTTAACCGCAGACTTTGTTCGATTCGGCAAGAAGCCAAAAGGCGCAGTGATGGTCACGATGGTGGCATTCTTTATCGGTAACTCGCTGATGTTCATCTTCGGCGCAGCTGGTGCGGCGGTAACTGGCCAATCAGACATTTCAGAAGTGATGATCGCTCAAGGTCTTCTAATCCCAGCTATCATCGTGCTTGGTTTGAACATTTGGACAACCAACGACAATGCGCTTTACGCATCGGGCCTAGGTTTCTCAAACATCACTGGTTTGCCAAGCAAATACATCTCTATGGCGAACGGTTTAGTCGGTACATTGTGTGCACTATGGTTGTACAATAACTTTGTAGGCTGGTTAACTTTCCTATCGCTTGCAATTCCACCAATTGGCGGTGTAATCATTGCGGACTTCTTCATGAACCGTAAACGTTACACAAATTTCGCAGCAGCAGAGTTCCAAACTGTTAACTGGGCTGGCATTATCGCAGTGGCGATTGGTGTTGCAGCTGGTCACTTCCTTCCGGGAGTGGTACCTGTAAACGCAGTACTGGGCGGCACAATCAGCTACCTGATTCTAAATCCTATTCTTAATAAAAAGACACTGGCACAACAGCCAGCGTAAGGAACCATCATGACAACACTATTGATCAAGAACGCAACGCTTAAGGGACAGGAAGGTCTCCAGCAAATTTTGATTGAGGATGGTCAATTCAAGCGTATTGAAGGCAATAATGTAGAACTAAATTACACAGGTGATGTTCTTGATGCGGAGGGCGGCATGGCTGTCGCACCTTTCTGTGAGCCGCATATTCACCTAGACACTACCCAAACCGCCGGTGAGCCGAACTGGAACATCTCCGGTACACTTTTCGAAGGCATCGAGCGTTGGGCTGAGCGCAAAGAGACGCTGTCGATTGAAGACGTGAAATCACGCGCTAAGCAAACTCTGAAATGGCAAATTGCAAACGGCGTACAACACGTTCGTACCCACGTTGACGTTTCTGACCCTACCCTTATTGCTCTAAAAGCAATGGTAGAAGTTCGTGAAGAAATGAAAGAGTGGGTAGACATTCAAATCGTTGCGTTTCCGCAAGAAGGCATTCTGTCTTACCCGAATGGTAAAGAGCTTCTAGAAGAGGCGGTTCAGCTGGGTGCTGACGTTATTGGAGCAATCCCTCACTTTGAATTCACTCGTGAGTACGGCATCGAGTCTCTGCACTACGTTTTCGAGCTGGCGCAAAAATACGACCGTTTGATCGACGTGCACTGTGATGAGATCGATGACGAGCAATCACGCTTTGTTGAAACGCTTGCAGCACTAGCGCATAAGTTCAACATGGGCCACAAGGTAACCGCAAGCCATACAACAGCGATGGGCTCTTACAATGGTGCGTACGCATCTCGCCTATTCCGTTTGCTGCGCATGTCTGGTATCAACTTCGTTGCAAACCCATTGGTCAACATCCACCTTCAAGGCCGTTTTGATGATTATCCTAAACGCCGTGGTGTGACTCGCGTAAAAGAAATGCTGAATGCAAACATCAACGTATGTTTTGGTCACGATGATGTATTTGACCCTTGGTATCCACTAGGTACTGCAAACATGCTACAAGTACTGCATATGGGTCTGCATGTGTGTCAGGTGATGGGTTACGATCAAATCAACAACTCGCTTGATCTGATCAGCACGAATTCAGCACGCACACTGAACATTCAAGACAAGCACGGCATTGAAGCAGGTAAGCCAGGTAGCTTATTGATTCTTCCTGCGGAAAATGGTTTTGATGCAGTTCGTCGTCAGGTGCCAGTTCGTTACTCTGTTCGTCACGGTAAAGTGATTGCAGAAACGCAACCAGCGACAACACACATTCACCTTGGTGAACAAGAGCAAGTGACCTACAAACGCTAATCACTGAGCTTCAAGCACAAAAAAAGGGTCTGACTTACATCAGACCCTTTTTTTATTTTTTCAAGCGCTGCGTTAGCTGTCTACGGCAACTAATGACATTCCTAAGCAACGAGGGAGTATTGCCTAAGTAAACAACCTTGCCATCTTCATCGATGATCGCAGGCACAACCTTTAAGCCTTTCATGTCTGCGCCGTATTCCACCAACTTACGCTCTAGCTCATATAAATCCTGCATGCTTCGGACTCAATTTATAATTATTTAATTTCGCGTGAATGCTATCCCTCTGAAGGGGGAATAATATTGATCTATATCACAAAATGTTGATCCAACTTATGCTTACTCAAAGTTGAGACACAGACATGGGCCGTTTGCGATACGTAAGGCGAGGAATAACCCCTATTTGTGAAACGCATTCAAAGAAAGCTTCACAATACAGACAATTTTCGTAATAAATATTTGCACTGACTCTCAACAAATACTAAAGTTAGGAGGTTAGTTGAGCTTTTAAGTAAAAAACCTAAAATCGCCCAAACTGAGATTTTCCACTAACAACGTCAAAATTAGTGCTTATAAAATAAAGAATAAAACAAAAAACAGGGTCAACAGCAATGTTGACCCTTTTCTTTACCTATCCACAACCGAGCTCCACACAGAAAATATGAGCCTTTCAGTAAACAAAAGAACCTACCGATAACTGCTGGTTATCAGCGAGATAAGTGGATTCCTAATCAAACAGCGTTCAATAATAGCTCCGAACCAAACATCTCGGAGTAAACACATGAACCCTTTCAACAAAACAACATTGGGCGCAGCGCTATCTCTTCCCCTACTTGCAGGATGCGTGACTCCGGGAGAAGACGACCCAAATGCGTTAACAAAACAAGGCGCCGCTGGTGGCGCGCTACTGGGCCTCACTATGGGGGCTCTAACGGGTGATGCTGACTTAGCTCTAAAGGGAGCGATTGCTGGTGGTGTCACTGGTGGTGTAGCAGGTGCAAGTGCTGACATTCACAACAACCGTGAAAATATCCGACACGACAGCCGTAACGAAGCGATCGGCGGTATCAACGGAGGTCAGAACACCACAGCAACCAATGCCCCTCAGCAATGGCAAGAAATTGATAACTTTGTAGGTAATTGGAACGTTAATATTCAAAACCACAATCGCGATTTCAAAGGCTTAGACGGTTTGCAAGCGCACGGTTCTTTGGCAAAAACAACAGAAGCGAATGTAAAGGTAACTAACTCACAAGGCGTTGATCTGAATGCTGCGTTCACGTTCGATCCACAAGCGGGCTACCAACTGACGCTGACCAATGAAGCAAAAGATGTATCGGTTGCTTTTGCTGGTGAACAACAATCACAAAACCACCGCTACAACTTCTACCCGATGAACATTAACGACGTCATTTACCAAGGTATTCCTACCGGGGATGTTCGTGTAGAGCTTGGGTTCGCAGGGCCAAACGTTTGGACAATCGATAGCTACGCATACATCGACGGAGCAGAACAAAAAGTACAAACATTCCGTTTCACCCGAACTCAATAAAACGACGAGACTTTCTCGTAGCGTCTCAATAACAACGTCTCGTTTGGCAATTTAATAAAGGCTTAGGCATAATCTGTCTAAGTCTTTATTTTTTCATTATTATTATGCCTCAACTCAATAAGTCAGACCTCAGCAAATTTGAACCTCAGTTCCTTCAATTTATGCAGCAACAAATGCAAACCGACGCGGCCCACGACCTGAGCCACGTCCGCCGCGCAGTGAAAACGGCTCGCCAGCTAGCAGAACAAGAAGGTGCGGATTTAGCCGTTGTCCTGCCCGCAGCCTATCTGCACGATTGCTTCACTTATCCGAAAGACCACCCAAATCGCAAACAAAGCTCCACGATTGCAGCTACCAAGGCGATTTCGTTTCTAGAAAGCATCAACTACCCTGCTCAGTACCATGATGCCATCGCCCACGCGATCGAATCCCACAGCTTTAGTGCCAATATTACGCCAAACACTTTAGAAGCTTAGGTTGTCCAAGATGCCGATCGTTTAGATGCGCTTGGCGCAATTGGTGTGACACGGTGCATTCAAGTGAGCACGTTATTTGATGCCGCCTTGTATAACGAACAGGACATGTTTGCAGAGCATCGAGAATTGGAAGATAAACGCTTTACCATCGATCATTTCCAAACCAAACTGTTTAAAATTGTTGAAACAATGAACACCAAAGCAGCGTATGAAGAAGGTCGGAAACGTAAAGCATTTATGGAGTCTTACCTCGAACAGCTGCGCCAAGAAGTAGAAGGTTAATATGTCGGAAAGCCACGACCTAATTACAGAGCTCAAACGCCAGCTCAAACTGTCTGGTTTGCATTACGTCGATGTCGCACAGCATTTGGAGTTAAGCGAGGGCTCTGTAAAGCGCTTATTGGCAGAAGGCAGTCAAATTAGCCTAGATCGATTGGAGCGTATCTGTCAACTCATTGGTTTGGAGATGGCTGAGCTATTTAAGCTGGCTGCGGCACACAACAAAGGGCTGGAGTCACTGACATTAGCGCAAGAAAAGCAACTGGTCGATGATAAGGGCCTACTGCTTGTCGCTGTCTGTGTAGTCAATGGCTATCGCTTCGAACAGATCATTGAACAGTACACCTTTGATGAGTTAGAGCTGATACAAAAGCTCGCCCAACTCGACCGCCTCAATATTATTGACCTGCTACCTGGCAACAAGATTCGTCTGCGTATTTCCCCGACTTTTCGTTGGCATACCGGCGGCCCTATTCAGCGTTTCTTCCAACAACAAGTTCAAGACGCCTTTTTCCAAAGCCATTTCTCTGCCGAAGGTGAAAAGCTGGTGATGGCAACAGGCCTCATGAGCTTGCCAACCAATAAGAAGATGCAGCAGAAGCTACAAAAGGTCATTGATGAATTTTATCAGGTCTGCCAAAGCGATGACTCATTGGACATGAAAGAGAAGCACGGTACCTCTCTGGTGATAGCGATGCGTCGTTGGACATTCCCGCTGTTTAACCCTTGGGAACGTAAATAGGAAGAACTGATGCTCGATAAACTCAAAAGCCTATCGATCAAGGCAAGACCTATTCTCCTTTTGCTCGTACTCATGGCGTTTGGTGGTTTTGCGGTGTTCATTGCCACGCTCTTGCAACTTTCTGATGTAGTTAAAGAGTCTCATCTTATTCCGAGCGGCGTAACGGCGTTGTGGGCGCTTGCCGCTTGGGTGATGATCTCGAGCTTTCAGCATGTTCCTGAACTTACGCCAAACCTCGGATTCTTCAAGCGAATGAAAGCTCGCTTTGTCCGCCTATTCTTTTATTTGGTGACATTAGGCTTTATTGGACTCTCTGGTTTTATTCTTATGTCACATTGCGAATGCTAAGCGTCTGGTTCCGACACTAAGCTCATCTCGTAACGTATAAAAGCACCTATCCGTTCAACATCACAAGTTAATGAAACCAAAAGTATCGTAAAGTGTTACTTTTGGTTTCTCATAACGTAACTCTTTTCTTTACGCTGGTTTCCTAAAGCTCAGCCATTAAAGTGCTCCCATCTCAACGCGATTTTGCCCCTACGGAGCCAGCATGTTTCTTACTAAACGATTCTTCCCCTATTTCGTTACTCAGTGCCTTGGTGCACTGAACGACAATATCTACAAAAATATTCTCTTGCTGATGGTGACCTACAGCCAAATTGATTCACTACCGATGTCGGTCGATCTTTTTGTTAACCTTGCGGCTGGCTTATTTATTCTTCCCTTCTTTCTGTTTTCAGCTCACGCTGGTGCGATTGCCGACAACATGGACAAAGCTAAGCTAATCCGCCGCTTAAAACTTATTGAATTGGTGATCATGAGTTGTGCTGCGACGGCTATCATGACGCAGAGTGCCATTCTAATGCTGGTGCTACTCTTCATGACTGGCACTCAATCGGCTTACTTCGGCCCTGTGAAATACGCTCTACTTCCTCAAGCGCTAAAATCTGATGAGCTAGTGAAAGGTAACGCTTGGGTTGAGATGGGGACTTTCCTTTCAATCCTGATTGGTACATTAAGCGCAGGTCTATTGCTTGCAATTCCAAATGGTATGCTTATCGCCTCTTGCATTGTGATTACGCTTTCACTACTGGGCTTTTTGAGCAGCGCAAACATCTCCTCTCTGCCAAGTAAGAAAAGTGACCAAGTAAAATTCGAGCCTATTACCGGTTTGAAGAAAACACTCAAACTGGCACAAAAACAACGCGGTATTTGGATGTCGATACTAGCGATCAGTTGGTTCTGGTTTATGGGTGCGACTTACCTGACTCAATTCCCAAACTTTGCTCGTGAACACCTATTTGCAGACAGCACAGTGGTTTCTCTGTTGCTAGCTCTGTTCTTAGTTGGTATCGCGACAGGCTCATGGTTATGTGAAAAACTGTCTTTCAATCAAGTTGAACTGGGTATTCTGCCATTTGGTATTTTCGGCTTAACGATTTTCAGTGCCGACCTACTATGGGCAGTACCTGCAATCGAATCTTTCCCGAGTCAGTATTACGATGTACAAAGCTTTGTTGCTCAGTCTTCGCATATTAGAGTGATGATCGACTTGTTCTTGGTAGGTGTGAGCGGAGGTGTATTTATTGTTCCCCTTTATGCGTTTATCCAATCGCGTTCAGAAGAAGGCGAATGTGCTCAATCTATTGCGGCAAACAACATCATGAACGCACTGTTTATGGTGGCTTCCGCTGCTGTTTCTATCTTAGTGTTAAGTGTTTTAGAGTTCTCTATTGTTGAGCTATTTGCGATTTTGGCCGTCGGTAACTTCATCGTGGCCATCTACGTTTACCGTCAAGTACCTGAGTTTACTCAGCGCTTTATTAGCTACTTGCTAAGCCACTGCCTGTACCAAGTTTCGGTAACCGGTCGTCAGCATATCCCGGAGCAAGGCGCTGCCCTGATTGTGGCAAACCATGTAAGCTATGTGGACGCTTTGATTCTAATGGGGACATCAACCCGCCCTGTTCGATTCGTGATGGACAAGTCAATCAGTGAGCTGCCTGTTCTTAAATACGTTTTTCGTCATGCTGGCGTTATCCCAATCTGCTCTCCACACAAATGTGCAGAGACTTACAAAAGAGCTTTCGAACAGATTGAGCAAGCTCTTGATAACGACGAGGTAGTTTGTATCTTCCCTGAAGGTAGTTTGACCTCAAATGGTGAACTAGGCGAGTTCAGACCCGGTGTTGAGAAGATTTTAAAGCGAACACCTGTACCCGTGATTCCAATGGCGTTGAAGGGCTTATGGGGCTCTTTCTTCAGCCACAAAAATGGACACGCGTTAACTAAGCGCCCGACTCGCTTTTGGTCTCGTATCGAAGTCAATATTGGTGAGCTATTACAACCAACCATGTTAGATCGCCATTTGTTACAAAAAGAAGTGCAAGATTTGCTAATTCGCTGACAGTAGTGTGACGGAGAATTTAGTAGGATAAAATCAACGTCATAAATCTAGGAGGTATTATGAAAATCATCATCTTACATGGTCTTTATATGCATGGGCTGGTCATGCAGCCTCTTAGCCAAAAGCTGAGAAAGCTGGGCTACGAGACCCAAGTATTGAGTTACAACACGGTTTCAATTAACGAAGAGTCGCTGTTCGATTCCATCGACAAGGCGCTTAATCCGCTGACTGCCTATGTGTTGGTGGGTCATAGCCTAGGTGGTTTGATGATTAAACGATACCTCGCGAGCAGAAAACCATCGACAACTCTGGTGTCCCATGTTGTGGCAATTGGCTCGCCACTGAAAGGCGCATCTATCGTCACTCGCATTCAAGATTTGGGATTCGGTGCGATGCTTGGTAATTCACCGTATCACGGACTTAACAAGCACGAAGATGTTTGGACTTTCCCACAAAAGCTCGGCAGCATCGCGGGAACGATGGCGATTGGTGCAAGACCGATTCTAATGCGTAGAGACAACACCATGTCTGACGGAACGGTGACTGTAGACGAAACACGCTTAGAAGGTATGCAAGATCACATAGAGACGAAACAAACTCACACTAGCCTTATCTAAAACACCTATGTGCCAACACAGATCGATCACTTTATCAAAACTGATCACTTCAGCCGATAGCGCACTTTTCCATCAAGTAGTTGCAATCTACTTTTCAAGCCAAGGCGTTCGCAGTACTATCTCTACTCCGACCACTCATTGAGTGTCGGAGTTTTTTACTTCTAACCATATTGGTTGGATTCAATGTTCTCAGGGCGGGGCGAAATTCCCCACCGGCGGTATACTCTTTTGAGTGAGCCCGCGAGCGCTCGATTCGTCGAGGTCAGCAGATCTGGTGAGATGCCAGAGCCGACGGTTATAGTCCGGATGAAAGAGAATAAGAAAACATCAGCGGTTTCCTCAACGTTCTGTGTTGATGAGCACTGGTGCACTTCTTTTTGGATCGCATTTTTTATTGCGTGGGTTTATGCCATCTTACCGTTGGTGGTTCATTGCCTGCATAGAATGTGACGATCCCTCATACCGCCCTGATTCTGGTGATATTTAGGAGTTAACCATGAATCAGTCATCACTACTAGCCGAATTTGGCGACCCAATTACTCGCGTTGAAAACGCACTTATCGCACTTAAAGAAGGCCGTGGCGTGCTTCTTCTCGACGATGAAGATCGTGAAAACGAAGGCGACATCATTTATTCCGTAGAACACCTGACTAATGAGCAAATGGCTCTGATGATCCGCGAATGCAGCGGCATTGTTTGCCTGTGTCTGACCGATGCTCAAGCAGACAAATTGGAACTGCCACCAATGGTTGTGAACAACAACAGCGCAAACCAAACGGCTTTCACGGTTTCTATTGAAGCGAAACAAGGTGTAACCACTGGCGTTTCTGCCGCTGACCGCGTAACAACCATCAAAACAGCAGCAAACCCAAATACAAAACCAGATGACTTAGCTCGTCCTGGTCACGTCTTCCCTCTACGCGCTCGTCCTGGTGGCGTAATGACTCGCCGTGGTCATACAGAAGGCACTATCGATTTGATGCAAATGGCAGGTTTACAGCCTGCTGGCGTGCTGTGTGAGGTGACAAACCCAGATGGCACCATGGCAAAAGCACCAGAAATCGTTGCGTTTGGTCGTTTACACAACATGCCAGTACTGACCATCGAAGATATGGTGGCTTACCGTAATCAATTTGATTTAAAGCTTGCATAATCGACACGTCGTCAATCTCGAAAAAAGCCGCTGAATTCAGCGGCTTTTTTGATCGATTTGATTCCTTTTCTAGTAGTTATACTTAATAAAAACAAAAGGAATCAACATCATGAAGGGAATCACTCGCAACGCACTTATCGCAACACTACTCTCCACCAGCTCTATGACTTTTGCATCGAGCTGTCCAGATATCTTGCAAGGAAAACAAAGACTTCTCAATTCAACGGAAGAAATAGCGCTGTGTGATGCCTTCAAAGGCAAGACACTGCTGGTTGTGAACACGGCGAGTCAGTGTGGCTTTACTCCCCAATTCGAGCAGTTGGAACAACTACACCAAACCTATAAAGATCAAAACTTTGCCGTTGTGGGATTTCCTAGTAACGACTTTCGCCAAGACCGCGGCAGCGAAGAGAAGACTGCGAAAATCTGTTACCTCGACTATGGTGTCACCTTCCCTATGATGGCGCGAACCTCTGTTCTTGGTGAGAACGCAAACCCAGTATTTGCCGAGATAACCAACCAGGCGGGCGTTACACCAAAATGGAATTTCTACAAGTTCCTCATCAACAAAGACGGCAAAGTTGTTGCGACCTTTCCAAGTTCAACTTCCCCGACAAGTACTACGCTTACTAACATGATTGAACAGCAACTATAAGGAAAGCGGCCATGGCGACTACACGTACGACAATGCTGCAATTGGGCTATTTAGGACTGCTGCCATTTATGTTCAGCTTGGTTCTCATCGGCACGGAAAGGACTCTATTCAACTTATCTGGAGAGCAGTTTTTTATCGCTTACAGTGCAGTGATTTTGAGCTTTCTCTCCGGTGTACTTTGGGGCAATGCGATTGATCATTTCTATCATCGACTAAGCCGTAATGCCTTGGTGCTCAGTAACTTATTTGTACTACTCGCATGGGGAGCGCTACTACAAGGTAACAAACACTATGTGATTGCGACGCTGTTACTCGCTGCTGGCTACATTGCAGTGTGGTATGCAGAAAAGCTGATCCGAAAAGTGGAAAATGAGGCAGAACCAAAAGGTTACCAGATGATGAGAGGAAAGCTCACTACAGGTGTAGTACTTATGCATGGATTGGTTTTAATTGCTTAAACTGGTCTGTCTACCCATCAGATCACAAAATTAACCAAGTTATATAAAACAATCTTTATTTCGTGAAGCGTGTATAATTTTGAACACCGTTTTGTTTTAATTATGAATGGGTGGTCATATAAGTATCTCAAAGGCATTCACAAAGGATATGAATATGTTTTTTCGTAAGCTTCTTTTCAGTACCGCGGTCATCAACGCAACAGCAGGTTGTGTGTCTTATCAAGCACAACAGGCTGCGGTCAATACGGTGAATACTACTGGCGTGGTTTTAAACAACGTCGTGAAAACCACGATCGCTCAACCATGTAACGTAGCGGTTACCGTCGCGAGTTTGTTCTACCCAAATGCGATTTTTATGACTGATATGCCAACTGCCGCTTGTACAGCAGTCCTTCGCTAAAGAACAAAAGAACATAAAAAATGGCGACCTGATTGGTCGCCATTTTTTCTTCTCGCCGTTAAAGCGTAAGTAGGTAGTTCACCAAATCATTGTACTCGTCGTAGCTACGAATCTCATTTGGCAACACAATATACTTGTTGTTCACTACCACTCCAGGAACACCGGTCAATGTGCTTTGTTTAAACTGCTTATCAAAGCCTTTCTGCATCGAGTCAACAGCGAAGCTGTTGTATGCAGCATCAAACTTCTTACCGTCGACTCCATTATCAACGAAGATTTGCTTCAACTCAGCTTCATTTTGAGGTACTTGACGCTTCTGGTGAATTTGCGCGAACATCGCTGGCACCATTGTTTTCTCAACGCCTAGTGACACCATTGTCGCGTATGACTTAGCCATTGGTACTGCCATGTCACTCCCCATGAAAGCAACATGCACTTTCTCAAAACTTGCCTCTTTTGGCAGAGCAGGCTTTAGGTTATCGATGACAGATTCAAATTTGTAAAAGTGTGGGCAGTAGAAAGAGAAGAACTCGGTTACCGTCGGTTTCTTCGCCTTCTCCACATCCAATACTTTGTAATGTTTGCCTACTTCAAATTGCGCAGCGTGAGCAGTGAATGCCAATAATAAAGTGCTGCAAAGTGCAAAAAGCTTTTTCATGTTTGATTCCTTCAGACACATGTGTGCCGTATTCATTAGTTAATAATTTAAGCATCCAGCAAAGCTGGTCAGAGATGAATAAGAAGGTCAAACAATAGAGGGACGGTAAGGCTTAAAAGCCACAACCACTGTTTTAGGTGACGGTGATTTATCGATCAGTGCAAGACTGTACGGTAATAAGACGACATCATCTTGCAAGAGATTGGTGGGTATTTTAACGATACAAGAAGAACTGCAACTGGTATGAGCTTGCTTCCCTTTCTCCATCAAGTGATCACCATGGTGTGATTCAATACAGTCCGTATTGTTCACTCCCATTTTTTGATGAAGCTCAGATGCTCGATCTTTGCTTGTACTCACTTCGATTGGTGCCGTTGCTGCACGTACGCTCGACGCAACACCCGTTAGCAACATGGCTAATAGACAGAGCATTGTCATCATGAATGTACGGTTAAAACTCAGCATACAACTTCTTCAAAATACGGTGGATCTTCATCATACAGAATCCTTCTTTTCATACAAGCCAATCACTTAGTGCCACCTTCACAAACCAGAGGATTCTTGCGCTCTATACCGACCGCAATGCCAATAAAGCTTGAAATCACTATAAAACCTGAGTAATAGTTAGATCAGTTTTTGTACAAACAAGGAAAGATTAATGCTTAAAAAGAGATTCTTTAAAACAAAAGATGAAGTCGAAGTCACGTTCGAGCTAGACAAAAACCAGTGGGAGTCGATTCAAATTGCGGGTGATTTTAATAACTGGCAACCAGAACCAATGAAGCTCGTGAAGAAAAGTGGCCAATTTAAATTTAAAACGCGCTTGCCGAAAGAACAAAATATCCAGTTCCGTTCCCTATTTAACGAAGCCGAGTGGGAAAACGATCCACAAGCGGACGCATACGTACCAAATGGCTTTGGAAGCGATAACAGCGTTGTATGCACACAAGAGCGAATAGCTTAAGCACGCAATTCAGAAACAAAGGCGCACCGAGTGCGCCTTTTTTATTGTCTAATTTTCATTGAGTTATTGCTCATTATTGTTATATAACAACAGTGTTTTAACTGAAGTGATATATATCAACAAAACCCATTTCCTTAATATACCTCCATCGCAGCGAGACAGGTGTTATCAACTGAAAGTCGCTCTCAAATAAAAGCTATTTCTAGCGATGGCTACTCTTAAAACAATTAAGGAAACAAAAGATGAAAAAACTGATTGTAATCACAGGTGCAAGTTCTGGTATTGGTGAAGCTATCGCACGCCGTCTAAGCGACGAAGGTCACCCACTTCTTCTTGCTCGTCGTGTAGAGCGCTTAGAAGCACTAAACCTGCCAAACACGCTATGTGAAAAAGTAGACGTTACTGAAAAAGCTTCATTTGAAGCGGCAATTGCTAAAGCAGAAGAGAAATTTGGCCCTGCTGACGCACTAGTAAACAACGCAGGCGTGATGCTACTTGGTCAAATTGACACACAAGATGCATCAGAGTGGAAACGTATGTTCGACGTGAACGTACTTGGTTTGCTAAACGGCATGCAGTCTGTGCTAGCACCAATGAAAGCGCGTAACAGCGGTACTATCATCAACATCAGCTCAATCGCAGGTAAAAAGACGTTCCCAGATCACGCAGCTTACTGTGGTACTAAATTCGCAGTTCACGCAATTTCTGAAAACGTTCGTGAAGAAGTGGCTGCATCAAACGTTCGCGTAACAACAATCGCACCAGGCGCTGTAGAAACTGAACTGCTTTCTCACACAACATCACAAGAAATCAAAGATGGTTACGGTGCGTGGAAAGAAGATATGGGCGGCGTGCTAGCTGCTGATGACATCGCACGTGCAGTTGTATTTGCTTACCAACAACCACAAAACGTTTGTATCCGTGAAATCGCTCTAGCACCAACTAAGCAACAGCCTTAATCTCTGCGATTCCAACGCTTCAAAACAAATCAATAATTAGCCATCAAAAACTTATATGTCGGAGTCGGCACTAGTGGCTTAATTGAGTCAAAATCTCTTTCTTCTAGTAATTTACGAACTGTAGAAGCACTTATGACTCGACCACCTGTTGAAATACGTTCAATAATATCCACGTCAATATTGTATTCAGGCAACAGCTCTTGCATTTTCTGGTTGTACTGCTTGGTTACTTTACAGGTTGGCTCATCACCCAAGAAAATCTTGCTAATATTTAATTTCTTAGCAATAAACTCACAAAAGAACCAAGCTTCCATAGAAGCATCAGCCACAACTTCACTTTTTGCATCTTTATCAAAGTAATCTGGATAAGTAAGTTCAGTACAAATAAACTTCCCGCCGGGGAGTACCGTTACATTTTCTAAATGTCGAGAGCTATCATGAACAAGTTGTAAGCGGTCTTTAAACTTAAAGAAAGACAAGTCCTCTTCAATAACAAAAATAAATAGCTTATCAACTTTCTTAGAAGCATAATCAATCAAATACATGTGACCATTTGTGATAGGATTACAATTTACAGCAATGCTACCGACATTAACCCCATCATCTGGAATATATTGCTCTAGTAAAGATAAATAACTTTTCATTTCACAAGACTCTAATGTTCGAGCCACGTGTTTAAATAAAAAGTACTTAAAATTATCCAATATTTTATAGAAATCGCTTTCATTCTGATTAGCTGTGAGAGCACAAACTGATTGAACCGTTGGTCGGCTTACTAATTTTGAAAGAATTCTATCCCCAACTTCGTTCGCCATCATTTCATTCCCTAAAGGAGAGAAATGGCAATTTACTTTATCTAAATCAAGAAAGAATTTGTTACCTCTATCTATCTCGTTTAAATCAATGGATTCAATTCTTTTGTTATTTAGACCGATAAATTTGTTAAAATCAAAGAATACAACAATGTCGCCAGGTTTAATCTCGGTCTGAACAAGATTGTTAATAGCCAATAAGAGGTTCATACCAATACTACCGTGATTTTCTACGATTACATCACCATAGTGGCTGTTAAAGTATGCCTGCAATTGACTTGAAATTGTATCGCTATCCTTTACACCAAAACTGCAGGTTGTTGAAGAACCAAATAACAAAACTCTTTTGACTGCGTTTTCTGGTTGCCCTATTGTTTTTCTTTGTCCATTTTTTATAGAAACAAAACCATTATCAAAGTCAGAAAGTACTACTTTTTTGCTTTTATTATGGGTGCGCCATACTCAAATAATTTTGATATATTTTCAATTTCACTAGTACTATATAAACTTTTTATATAATCAGGCACATTATTCGACTGATACCAATTTTTTCTATTTCTGATATATAAATTTGGGTTTGTTAACAATTCTACTTCTGTACTAGACTTCTTACCCAAACCTCTCCCTTTATTCTTAAGACAGATAAAAGAAGGAGTCCCAGCTTTAGATCTAACATAGTTTTCAATAAATTCGACTTTATAAGAATTTGGTATTGATTTATTTATTGTATGTATTGAAGATACTATATCACTTCGATAACAATCTGCTTTTTCCTCTAGATTACTAGCTTCATCCAATTTATTATTAAGAACAAATAGGTTCTTAAGAGCAAAATACCAACCTGGATCTTCATCATGATTATATAGAAATTTAACTTCTCTAATAGCTTTATTTACATCACCGTTATTTATATGAATTTCTAGCATTTTTATTTTTATTAATCTTTTTTTGTTAACAAAACAACTTTTAATTTTATACCTAAACAACCTTAGTTTAATTCTAATAGAACTCACGAAACACCCTAAATGCAAGACTCTACAGATTGTAGAGCATTTTAGACTCATAAAGATTAACTTTATAAAATATTTAAAATTTAATCACACCATGAATAGTTATCAAACAATAGTTATGTAAGGGTTTGTAATGGCGAGTAATAACACGATTACAATTATTCACATCGCTAAATTCAATGGGAAAAACCAATCAAACCGAAGTTTATTTAACTTATTTTTATCATTTAGAATAACTTAACAATACAAATAAACCTTATATAACATTTCCTTAAAAACCTCCTCGTAATACCTGAATGGAGTTTCAACGCCAACAAGACGAAATTCTTGCAAAACAAACGCAAGAACAAGAGGTTGAAGTGATTAACCAAGACCCCGCACCACAAGCTAGTTAAAGGTTGCACACCGATAGCAAAAAGCTCCGAGTAATCTCGGAGCTTTTTTGTTTTGTCTTGTTAATTTCAATCACTCTCGTCTATAAATCCCCTCTGACTCTTTACGTTTATTGAAATCCCTGACAAATTTGTTTAAGTTTCAGGGATAATTCCTACAAGATGCATCACTGCTATGAACGTACAAGACATTAAGCAATCACTTATCATCGTGGAAGACGATCCCAAATTGCAGGCTATGCTAAGCGAATACTTTGAAGGACAAGGCTTCGAGGTTAGCTGCATAGACAATGGAACGGACGCTCCGGATGCGATTCTTGAAAGCCAGCCAGATCTCGTTCTTTTAGATTTGATGTTGCCGGGGCAAGATGGATTGAGCGTTTGCCGCCAGATCCGCGAATGCTATAAAGGCAAAGTGCTGATGCTTACTGCCAGTGATGATGATTTTGACCATGTTGCTGCGCTTGAAATCGGTGCCGATGATTTCGTTACCAAACCGATTAAACCTCGCGTGTTACTCGCTCGCATTCGAATGCTATTACGCCGTAAAGAAGCATCTGCAACAGATTCAGACACGTGTTTAGAAGTTGGCGTCCTGTGCCTTAATCGCCTGCGTAAAACATGCGCTCTAAACCAAGAACCCATTCCTCTCACCGACGGTGAATTTGATCTCCTTTGGGTACTCGCAAACCATCCTGAACAAACCCTTTCTCGCGAGTGGCTCACCAAAACATTACGTGGCATCGAATACGACGGCACCGACCGAACTATTGATAACCGTGTCGTAACGCTGCGTAAAAAGTTAGGCGACAGCACCACACCACCACAGAAAATCATTACTGTGCGCGGTAAAGGTTACTTGTTTATGCCTGATGCTTGGAACGCGTAATGAAGCGCATTTATCTGGAAAGCTTTTTAGGTCTGATCATTTTATTTGTAGCCAGTCTTGTTGGCTATGAAGTCATTGTTTATCAACTCAATACGGACTACGACTACCTACTCGAAGAGCATGAAGCTCAAGCTTTCCATGAGCTGATTTATCCGGTGTATCAAGAGAAAGGTGAAGATTACACCGTTCAGCAGTTAGAGAAATTCGCAACATCGAGTCACATGTTGTTAATTGCTCAGGAAATGACGAGTCTTCCTCCTGAGATACAACAAGCATTCGATGAAGATCCATCTGTGAATACGGCTTTTGATGATGAGCGAGACTTGTGGTTTCGTTTTGAACCCGGTTCGCCTATTTTCAAGTTAAGCCAAAACCCCAACAGCCCTATCATTCAAGCCATCAACTTTGATGACAACATCATTTGGCTGTTCTTTCTTGCCGGATTTGCGCTTTACTGTGTCTTACTGATTTGGTTCTTAAGCCGACGCGTTCGCGCTTTAGAAAAGGTTACCGTTGATTTTGCCTCTGGTGATCTTAACGCCAGAGCGGATACCTCCAGCGCCAAATCCGTTGGAACTTTGAACAGAAGCTTCAACCATATGGCAGATAAGGTATCTCGACTCATCACCACAAACAAAATGCTCACCAATGCAGTAGCACATGAGCTTCGTACTCCAATCTTTCGTCTTCAATGGCAAGCCGATCTACTTGCCGACGCGGCTTTAAATGAACAACAACAGAAGTACGTCGACAGCATCGTAGAAGATATCGACGACATGGAAAATATGGTGGAAGAACTCCTCTACTACGCCAAAATGGAGCGACCAAATGCCGAGATTCAAACTTCCTCTGTCGTCTTATCGAGCTTTGCTCAGTCGCTTTTACCTAAGTGGCAACGTGACACCCAACTTTCCATCTTGATTGACGACACGAGCTCACAACAGGCGATCATTGACGCCGACCCAAAACTGCTAAAACGTGCTTTAGATAACCTACTTCGCAATGCAATGCGTTATGCGCAAACCCAAATTGTGCTAGAGATTATGGAGACACCAGAGAAATCTTGTATTCGCGTGCATGACGATGGCTGTGGTGTGGAAGAGAAAGATTGGCCTCATCTGTTTGATGCGTTTTACAGTGCTGATAAGTCGCGTAACAAGAGCACTAGCGGGTTCGGTTTGGGGCTTGCTATCGTCAAACAGATCGTTGAATTGCAGAACGGCGAAGTCTACGTCTCACACAGCCAGTACGGTGGTGCGTGTTTTACAATCTGCTTTCCCAAATAAATTCATAAACTTATCAATACTCCCTTAAACGCCATTACAAAAGGCGACACTTCAATACAATTGGCCGACAGAGCACCACAATAAAACAGTGTACATTTAATCCATCAATTCACAGCAATAATGGATCAACGCAATGTATAAACCTCTTCTTCTTGTCACCCTTTCTTCCACACTTGCTGCTTGTGCTTACAACCAAGAACCGGTTGTCGATATGACCAATGTTGACCAAGCCCAATACGAGCAAGATTTCAATTACTGCCAAGGCTACGCAGAAAAAGTAGACAAAAGTGAAGCTGCAAAAACGCAAGCTCAAAACGGTGCAGTAACAGGTGCATTAGTTGGCGCGGTTGCGGGAGCGCTAGAAGATGGTATCGGCGGCGCTGCTGTGGGCGCGGTAGCTGGCACTGCTGTTGGTGCAGGTGCTGGGGCTGTTGGTGGTGCTAACGATTCAACCAAAACTCAATCCTTAGTTCTGCGTAAATGCCTAGCAAACAAAGGCTATACCGTATACGACCTTGATTCATAACGTATAAATTCGCATCAATTACACAAAATTTTGCGTTGAGCGACGTTAATTTCACAAATGTTTCACGCTCGACCTATTAGTTTCATGTTTTCCAATTCGATGCACTTCTGTCATCAGGGGAGGCTTTATCCCTCAAAGCGCCCCTCTTTTTTAGGGCTTAGCAGTTAAAAGGCCACATTTTGAAACCAGGTAAAACAGGCATTCGCCGGATATTGGACGCAACCGGCTATTCACTTCAAGGATTGAAAGCAGCGTGGACTCATGAAGCCGCTTTCAGACAAGAACTGGTACTTACACTTGTCCTTTCTGTTTGCGCATTCTTGCTTCCTGTCACCACCTTAGAACGCATCATGATGATCAGCAGCCTCCTGTTGGTCGTGATTGTTGAATTGATTAACTCCGCCATCGAAGCGGTTGTCGATCGTGTCAGCGATGACTGGCATGAACTCAGTGGAAGAGCCAAAGACATTGGCTCCGCAGCAGTATTTGTTGCACTTTTTCTCGCCCTATTTGTTTGGGCGTCGATTTTACTTTAGTCACATCGAAGCACGTCAATTATGAAGACAATTGAACTCCCAACTAAAGGTATCTCCTACATTACCTTTACGCTTTTATTAGCCTTGTATTTCGCTCTTGTAGTCAATATCCCCATCTACAAAGAGTTGGTGCATATCTTTGCGGATCTCGACCAGGTTAAGATCGGTTTCATTATTACGATTCCAATCTTCTTTTTTGCGGCGTTGAATTTCCTATTTAACCTGTTCAGTTGGCCTTGGATCAGCAAGCCTTTCTTCATCTTATTGCTGATCACATCGGGCATGGTGAGTTACGCAAGCTACAACTACGGCACCTTGTTCGATACGGACATGATCACCAACATCGTTGAGACAGATACCAGTGAAGCCAGCTCATACTTGAGTGCCTACTCACTTATCTGGACACTGATTATGGGAGTTGTTCCCGCTATCTTGGTCTTCAAGGTGAAACTCAAGCCCATAGAAGGTAAATGGCTTCGATTTACATTAACTAAAGCCGTATCTATGCTGGCTTCATTGGCGATAATCGCCGTGATTGCAGGTTTGTACTACCAAGACTATGCGTCTGTCGGCCGAAACAATAGTTACCTAAAGAAAATCATCATCCCTACTCAGTATGTGTATGCCATTTCTAGCTACGTAAAAGAAAATTACTTAACGACGCCAGAGCCTTACCGCGAAATTGGTACGGATGCAAAACAGTCCCAACTAGCACTGGAACAAGCAAAAGAAAAACCGACGCTGCTTGTCTTTGTGCTAGGTGAAACGGCACGTACTCAAAACTACCAAATCAACGGTTATGATCGTGAAACCAACCCGTACACCAGCAAGTTAGATGTGATTTCATTCCAAGACGTCTCTTCTTGCGGGACGGCGACCGCGGTTTCTGTGCCTTGTATGTTCTCTCAATTACCTCGCAGTGATTTCGACCGTAGCAAAGCAGATAACCAAGACAATGCCTTAGATATCATGCAACGTGCTGGCATCGATCTCATGTGGAAAGAAAATGATGGTGGTGACAAAGGCGTTGCCCATAAGATCAACAAAATTGAAGTCGATCGCAGACAAAAAAATGAATTTTGCAACGGCAGCACCTGCTATGACATTGCATTGCTTGAAAACATCGAAGAACAAATTGGTGGCATGAAAGGTAACCGCCTTGTTGCATTTCACCTCATTGGCAGTCATGGGCCGACGTATTTCCAACGTTACCCGAAAGACAAAGCTTTCTTCCAACCAGACTGTCCTCGTGCAGACATTGAAAACTGCAGCGTTGAGCAAATCGTTAACTCCTACGACAACACGATTCGCTACACAGACTTCGTCTTGGATCAAACCATTGCGAAATTGAAAACGTTAGAAGACAAATACAATACCGCGATGATCTACGTCTCTGACCACGGCGAGTCTTTGGGCGAAAATGGCTTGTTCTTACATGGCATGCCATATGGGTTAGCACCAGATTTTCAAAAACGCGTACCCATGATGGTTTGGATGTCTCCTGGCTTTAAACAAGCCAAACACATCAATGCCGATTGCTTGGCACAAGAAGCCCAGCAAACAGCAACGCATTCACACGATAATGTATTCCACTCGTTGTTGGGGATCATGGATGTTGAAACCAATGCCTATGACGGTAAGTTGGATATCTTTAAAACGTGCAGAACCTCTTAACGAGCTCTTGTAGGAGTTCGTAACAAGACAATATGAAAGTAAAGCCTGACCACGACGTGAGTCAGGCTTTTTTATGACACCTCGCTCCAAGAAATGCCAGCAGTTAGGGCTATAATATTGGCCTCATTAACAAACAAAGTAGAACCAAATGAAAATTGGCATCATTGGCTTGGGTGATATCGCTCAGAAAGCCTACCTACCTGTTATCACTCAACTTCCAAACGTTGAACTCGTATTTTGTACCCGCAACGCGAACACACTTAACACCCTCTCACAACAATATCGAATAGCAGAAACCTGCCTAGACTATCGACAACTGGTTGGTATGGGTGTAGATGCGGTCATGATTCACGCTGCTACCCACGTTCACCCTCAAATTGCCGCTTTCTTTTTAGAACAAGGCATCCCGACCTTCGTCGATAAACCTTTAGCTGATAGCGCCGCAGAGGTAGAAAAGCTTTACGATCTTGCAGAGCGCGTGAAACAGCCTTTATATATTGGTTTTAATCGCCGTCATATTCCGCTCTACAACCAGCATATGTTTGGAGTACAGCGAGGCGAACTTTCAGGCCTGAAGTCACTGCGCTGGGAGAAGAACCGTCATCAATTACCCGGTGATATTCGCACGTTCATTTTCGATGACTTTATCCACCCTCTAGATAGTATAAACATCACGGCTAAAGCCGATCTGCAAAACGCCTACATCACACATCAAATGGATGGTGACCAGCTGGCGCGCCTTGATATCCAATGGCAGCATGGTGACACACTGCTTCATGCTTCAATGAACCGCCACTTTGGTATCACGACGGGGCGTGTTCAAGCTTGCTACGCAAACAAAGAGATGGAGTTTGATTCGTTTGTTGAAGGGAACCTGTGGCAAGATAATCAGGAGCAGAAATTGAGCTTAAAAGATTGGACACCAATGCTAACAAGTAAAGGTTTCCACTCTATGTTGCTAAACTGGTTTGAAGTGATTCAATCAGGCAACATCGCAACTGAAATCGTCGCACGCAATATTGCTAGCCACCAACTTGCAGAAGCGATTTGTCAGCATATTGAACAAGCCGTGCATCGATAACTAAGCACTGAAACGAGCGCGGAACGCTTTGGGTGCCAATCCCATGGTTTTAATGAACACTTTGCGAAACGCGCTCGCATCTTGATACCCAACTTGGTAAGCAATCACCTCAAACGCTAAGTTGCTCGATTCGAGTAAATCACACGCTTTTTGCACTCGAAGATGTTGTAGGTATTGATTTAAGTTCAAGCCTGTGGCTTTTTGAAAACGTCTTTGTAGCGTTCGTTCAGTCAAACAACTGATTTCTGATAAAGATTGATTTGAAATCACTTGTGAGAAGTGGTCCGCCATGTAATGTTGAACATTCAGTACCGCACTATCTCCATGTTGCAAATTAGGCATGAACTGCTGATAGAAGCGTTGCTCTCTCGCACCAGTATCTACTACCAGCATCTTTCCCAGTAAACGCATCACCGTCGGCGTACTTAACTGAGAAACAAGCTCTAGCCCCAAGTCAAGCCAAGACATCATGCCACCAGCAGTAATAACACTGCCTTCGTTGATTAAAATTGACTCCTGCTTCATTGCCACATGAGGGAATTGCTCTCTAAACAATCCCGCTAATGCCCAGTGCGTTGTGCACGTTTTGTTGTTCAGCAAACCAGCATGAGCAAGAATAAAGGCACCAGCGCAAGCTGAAGCGACAATTGCCCCTGCGCTATGTTGTCCCGATAGCCAAGCCATTAGTTGTTGATTGGGCGCTAAATAATATTGCTCTTCACCACTAGGTGGTAATAAAACGACCGAGTAATCCTTATGAGTATACGTGCTTTCTCCATTGATCATTTCCGTACAAAAGCGCTTCCCTACCCCCACTTCAATAGCGGCACGATTTGCTGTTTCAAACAGCTCCAGCAAGCCATAAATCGACGCTTTTGAACTGCCAGGATAATCCACAATTGCGATATTAAACTCTTGCATACTACCTGTCATTTTTAACCTAATTATTGCCATTTTAGACATAGAGCAATACTAAGGAAAGCTCAATTTTTAATTTAGAATCTTTTCAAAACAGTTAGAGCCCACTTCAAACTGAGTCAAATCAAAAAAGCTAATGCCTCCTATAAAGCATGAGCTTTTATCGTTTTTAGAACCAAGTTCAGAACAAAATATCACCGCTCGAACGCACACCTGCCCAATAGTTAACCACATGCATAAAACGCATAAATTACTTCACTTTTTGTCATTTGTTTCATCCTTTAATAGTCACTAAACTTCGCGCTCTTTTTTCTACTTGAGCGCACAATGCATGCTTTTTTCTCAAACCATTTTCGCTCAGGTGCTGAGAATGTCAGTCATGTTGGGTCTGTCGTTAATCATCGTCCATAACTCACCTAAGTTATTGGAAATATTGGCAGAGCAAGCCATCAACAGCGGTTGCCATCAAACCACTGGTGACGGTGAACACCAGGATCACTCTCATCACCACCATCACCATTAATAAGAGCAAATTATGAGTATTTTCCGATTTCCAATTCTTGTCTGGCTTGGAATAGGGATTTTGATTATCTGTCTAGGGATTAGACAATCGTTCGGCATTTTCATGATGCCAATTTCAGATCACTTCCAAACGGGCCGCGAGTTCTTTAGCTTTGCTATTGCCTTGCAAAACCTGTTGTTTGGTGTGTTCCAGCCATTCGTTGGTATGGCGTCAGACCGTTGGGGCGCAAAGCGTATAATCATTTTAGGTGCCATTTCTTACGCTTTGGGTCTTTACCTGACTTCTATCGCGGTTGAGCCAACCATGATGTATTTGTCGCTGGGTGTGCTGGTCGGTTTCGGCTTAAGCGCGACCAGTTATGTGATCGTGCTAGGCGCAGTGGCGAAAGTTGTCCCCGCCCAACACGCAGCAAAAGCATTTGGTTTAACAACAGCTGCGGGCTCATTCGGCATGTTTGCGATGATCCCCGGTGCACAAGCGCTATTAAGTGACTTTGGTTGGCAAGGCGCACTTCAGGTTTTTGCCGTATTGTGTAGCTTTATGGTGATGTTTGCGTTGTTCATGAGATCGGCAAAACCACAAACCAACAACGCCGCAAGTGCTCAAGAAGATAAACAAACTTTGAAAGAAGCGTTAAAAGAAGCTTTCGCACACAAAGGTTACTGGTTGATCCACGCTGGCTTCTTCGTGTGTGGCTTCCATGTCATGTTTATCGCCACTCATTTACCAAGTTATTTGGCAGATAAAGATTTACCGGCTTCAACAGCGGCGATGGCACTAGCGTATGTTGGCATCTTCAACATCTTTGGCTCTTACTTCTGGGGTATGATGGCCGATCGCTTTAGCAAGCGTCACGTTATGTCTGCACTGTACTTAATGCGCACGGTGGTGATCGGTGCTTTTGTGACTCTACCTGTTACCGAGCACACGGCTGCTATCTTTAGTGGTGCGATTGGCTTCTGTTGGCTAGGCACCGTTCCGCTAACTTCTGGCTTAGTTCGTCAGATATTTGGTGCTCGTTACCTTTCAACCTTGTACGGACTGGTGTTCTTTACTCACCAAGTAGGCAGCTTCTTGGGCGCTTGGGTTGGTGGTCGTATCTATGATTACTATGGTTCATACGATCCTATCTGGTGGTCAACAGTCGTGTTGGCATTTATCGCGGCACTGATTCACCTGCCTATCAACGACAAGCCCGAACCACGCTTAACTATGGCAACAGCATAATTCTAAAGGCTCTTAATATGATACGTTAAGGGCCTTTTCTTTATGAAGCCACCAATGTTCCCCCCTGTCTCTTCGATCAATTTCGTTTTTTCATCAACGCATTCTCATCAATGATGGCTTATTTAAGATAAAGTGCATCCATTCATCCTCCGTTAAGATTCGTGTGACATACTTAACATAATGCTATAAATCAAAAAGGGTTTTAAATGAGAACACTCGGCAACATCATCTGGTTTGTATTCGGTGGCGTATTTATGGGTTTGCTATGGTGGTTCTTTGGACTACTGGCATTCATCAGTATCATTGGTATTCCATGGGGACGTGCTTGTTTTGTAATGGGTAATTTCTCGTTCTTCCCATTCGGCAAAGAAGCCGTTTCAAGAGATGAATTGACCAATGAAATGGACATCGGCACGAGCCCACTTGGCGTCATTGGTAATGTGATTTGGTTTGTGTTTGCGGGTATCTGGCTGGCAATCGGTCATGTGCTTTCGGCGGTGGCATGCTTTGTTACCATTATTGGCATTCCATTTGCGCTTCAACACCTAAAGCTTGCCGTTATCTCTCTTGCTCCGATTGGGAAAACAGTGGTAACGACTGAAGAAGCCGCTATGGCTCGCTACAACATCAACCGCTAATACTTTAGCCCTCTGAGCAACCCGCTTGGAGGGTTATTCCTGTCAATAGTAAGCCCATGATCGCCACTGCGTATTCAATAATCATTGATTGCATATTCATATCTACACCCTAAAAATTAAAATTAACACCTAGCTCAATGCTGTTGTCTTCACTCACCTTAGTTGAACCAGAAGACACTCGATGCTCGCCAAAGGTGTATTTCACGTAAGGTTCTACCCACTTAGGTTTTAGCGTGACTCGCACCTCGTGATTGGTTCGATGCCCTCCCTCCGTCAGCTTTTTATCGTAGTTGTAAGCATAACCAAGAGTGATTAAATCAATTGGTGCATAACTGATACCAACGGTATTTTTCCATTCACGATTCGTGTTCTCTAATGCAGGGAATGATTTCCCAAGCGCACTCTTTCGCCACTCGTGAGAGCTATTGGCGTAGGCCATCCAATCGTCACCCAGAGCAGTTCCGGTAAATAACATCAAATAAATCTGCACGTCCGTAGCTAACAAAAGCCTCGGTGTAGAACTGTCCAAGCATAATTCCATACCCTGTACCGAGTTCTAAATAGCCTGTCGAGTCAACTTCCGCAGAGATATTCCATTCTTCTGTGGCTTGCAAATAGCCGCTAGCAGTAACAATCCATTCGTCATCCGTATGAGAAACATACAAACCAAACTCTGGCATCTTATGGTCAGCAGAAAAACACGGAACAGCAAAAACGGCGCACAGCAGTGTCAAAGACTTGTTCATGAGAAAACCTAATAAGAAATAAAAACAAAAAAGGAGCCACTTTATTCAAGCGACTCCCTGCTACTTACCCTAATACGATTGGTTTACGAACGCTCAACGCGGTCGCGAATCGCTCTTTTAATTTGCTGACGTTGCTCTTGTGACAGCGACTGAACTTTTTGTTTCAGCTCTGCACGCTGTTCTTTGGTTAATTCATTTGCAGGAAGGTTTACCGGACCTTCTATAGGGTTCTCAACATCTGGTTGAATTGGATTTGTTGGGATACCAGCAATCGGGTGCTCAGGCACTGGCTCAATTGGGTTTTCTGGCGTTCGTTCGATTGGGTGTACAGGCCCACCTTCGATCGGATGCTCTGGTACCGGCTCGATTGGATTTGATGGAACACCTGCAATTGGATGCTCTGGCACAGGCTCGATTGGATTTGATGGAACACCTGCAATTGGATGCTCTGGCACAGGCTCAATTGGGTTTGACGGAACACCTGCAATTGGATGTTCTGGCACAGGCTCAATTGGGTTTTCTGGCGCTGGTTCGATCGGGTGTACAGGATTTAACTTCACTTCTTCCACCACTAGTCGACCATCCTCTACACTCAAGTGAACAAAACCCTTGTCATTGACAAACACCAATTCGTTATTACGAACTTCAATACTACCGACTACGTTACCTGATGCGTCTTTCACAACCTCACCATCAGTGAAGTACAACTCACCACCCACATTGAATACCGTGTTACCTTCTACACCACGGATTGCGACTGTATTGTATTCACCGTTGTCGCCTTGAATGGCCATTCCATCGAAATGTTCACCTTCGAAGGTTTGCACCGATGCCACACCTGCTGGCTCACTAGGGGAGTCCGAAGAACCTGATGATGAACAACCTGCCAGAAAAGATGCTGCGATAACTGCACTCAGTAATTTAACTTTCATGATTTATACC
>NZ_JAHGAH010000889.1:0-665 GCF_030248475.1 Vibrio sp. D173a | reverse complement strand
CTGGAATGACGGTGTGAAAAAGGCTTAAAAGGTGAGGGAGCGTATGGATTTCAGGCAATAAAAAAGGCTGGCATGTCGCCAACCTTTCAAATTTTCTTCGTTGTAAGCTTAGAACAACTTACTCGACCATCCAAGTTTGTTACGTAGAACGTGGTAGTAGCTGTAATCCTTAGGGTGGATCAGCTTAAGCACGTTCGGGCTTTGGTAGATATGGATTTCGTCGCCCGGTGAAACAGGTAAAGAAATCTGGCCGTCACAGCTGACTTCTTGAGTGCCGCGATTGTCTGGGGAGACGATGAGTTTAATGTGGCGCTTGCCATCAACCACCAAAGGTCGGCTTGATAGCGTATGCGGGAACATTGGTACCAAAGAAATGGCATTCAAACTTGAAGAGAGGATAGGGCCGCCACCAGAGAGTGAATAGGCGGTAGAGCCAGTTGGTGTTGAGACAATCAAGCCATCTGAGCGTTGTGAGAAGGCGAAGCTATCATCAATGTAGACTTCAAACTCGATCATGTGAGCAACTTGGCCTGGGTGGAGTACCGCTTCGTTAAGTGCTGCGTTGTGGCTTTTGATCTGGCCGTGGCGGTGGATTTCCGTTTCAAGCAGGAAGCGCTCTTCCTCCATGAACTCGCCATTGAGTACATCGGTTAATGCAGATTGGA
>NZ_JAHGAH010000888.1:0-659 GCF_030248475.1 Vibrio sp. D173a | reverse complement strand
CTTGGCTCTCACTTGAGGGCCAACACATTGCCTTCACCACTTTTCGCCCGGGAAGTGGTGAAATCTCTTTGTTAAGAGCCGACAACCCGACGCCTTTTAACAAAGAGACGCAAGCAAAGCGAAACCTAATTTTCTCCGCCCAACAACCGAATGGAGCACAATTTAATGACGATCGAAAATATCAGCCAAGCCAAGGTTGCTGGCGGTTGGCACAAGCAGTACACCCACTTTTCAGCTTCACTGAACTGCAATATGCGCTTTGCCATTTTCTTACCACCTAATGCGAGCAAAGAGAATCCAGTACCCGTGTTGTACTGGCTATCAGGCTTAACCTGTACTGATGAGAACTTCATGCAGAAGGCCGGCGCATTCAAGGCTGCAGCAGAACAAGGTATCGCTATTGTTGCCCCAGACACCAGCCCACGCGGCGAAGGTGTTGCTGATGACGAAGCCTATGATATGGGTCAAGGCGCTGGTTTCTATCTGAACGCGACTAACGCCCCTTGGGACGAACACTACCGCATGTATGATTATGTGGTGACTGAACTTCCAGCGCTTATTGAGTCTTTCTTCCCTGTAACTCCAATTAAGTCGATCTCGGGTCACAGCATGGGTGGACATGGAGCATTAACCATTGGCATTAAAAACCACGAGAGCTC
>NZ_JAHGAH010000887.1:0-613 GCF_030248475.1 Vibrio sp. D173a | reverse complement strand
CACCTCTTGGTTTCTTCAAAGATTTCGTGATGGAGAAAGATGGTCGTCATAATAACTCCATCAACCTTAAACGACGCGGTACGGCGCCACTGGCCGATTTGATTCGTGTCCACTCTCTCGCGGTTGCCTCACGTTCAAAGAACTCTTTTGAACGACTAGATGACATCATCGATGCGGGTATCCTGCCGAAAGGACGAGCTCAAGATCTGAAAGATGCGATGGAGTTTATCTCTATGGTTCGTATTCGCCACCAAGCACTGGATGTCGATAACAATATTGAACCAGACAACAATATCGAGCCTGAGAACCTATCGGACTTTGAGCGCCGCAATTTAAAAGATGCGTTCCAGATCCTAAGTAATGCTCAGAACTTCCTGAAGTTCCGTTACCAAGCCAACAACAACTTTAAGTAGAGACGATGAATAAAATATTTAAGTCACCTGCGGTAGATTGGCACTTTAAGTTCGCGCAAAAACTCGACCGCGTTAAAGATGAACGACTCAAGGAGTTCTACACTAAGCCTCTGCCCGACCCGGATACCCCACTCTCTGAGGTGACCTTTCTGGCGTTGGACTTTGAAACAACCGGATTGAATGCATCGAAAGATGGCATC
>NZ_JAHGAH010000886.1:0-716 GCF_030248475.1 Vibrio sp. D173a | reverse complement strand
AGCTAACTTGGCAAGTAAACTCGTCGCGTAAAGAATCCCCAAGAACAATGCAAGCTTCACCACAAACGATGGTGTATTCTCAAACGCCCATGAACCAAAGTTTCTTACCCACCCTTCCAACAGTTCGCGAGCGACGTTCCACTCCAAAACGTCCGCATTAATATCGCCTGTGGTTGCCAATAACACTCGCTTGAATGATGTAACGTCAACCCCATAAGGCTCCATAAGTGAGATGGTTTCTTCTAAGCTAGCAACCATAACACTGGTGCGTTCACTAAAACGCTCTAGCTCGCTGTTAATGGTCGCCTTTTCTTCCTCTCCGACAAAAGCGAGACGTTTCTCTAAATCTTGACGTTGTGTATCTGTGTACAAAATAGCGTTGGTTAGATATTCAGACCGGACAACGAGCGCCTTTTTTAGTTTCTCTTTCGACGCTGCAACATCGATTCCACGATCGCTCGACCAAGTCAGCGTTTTAGCTAATTGACGATAATAGTCGTCCATCATGCCAATGCGTTTCTGTACACGTAGCTCAATACTCTTTTTGGCTTCGCCCTCTGTGGTCCGATTCTCCTTACTCAGAGTTACGATTTTAACTTCATTCATTTCGAGCAGTTGCTCAAGCATCGTCACTTGCTGCCCTAGGACTTTGTCCACCAGCTGTTTGTTATCGGAAGAGAGCTGAGTGAAAAGTTCATCACGTAGTGCTTGATTCT
>NZ_JAHGAH010000885.1:0-703 GCF_030248475.1 Vibrio sp. D173a | reverse complement strand
ACTTTGTGACTGAGTTGTTAGGTCTGGCAACGAGTATTGATTGGCTTTTTCTGGCCTCGGGTCTTGATGGATTAAGGGAGAGTGAATCGCCCCTTGGCCAAGTTTAGCTTGCAGTAGGGAGAGCAGGTCTAACGAAGCCAACGTTCCAGTATTACCATCAAACAGGTCGTGATACGCGGCTTGAGGCTCTCCGTGGAGAATTAAGGTCAGAGTGAGGCCCTGAACCGGTGCGTTAATCGTAACCGACTCTAAGCTGAGATGAGTAAGCTGCGCCCACTTACTGGCAAGGTAATCTCCTTGTGCAGAGAAAAAAGGCACACTGTGATCATCGCAGTCACGTAGATGCAGAGTGAGCTTGATTTCAAACGCGACACGGTCACGCAACTTCAAAAAGGCTTCAAGCTGCTTAAGTAGTTTGGTCAGTGGCTTCTCGATAAATTGCAGGTTCTCGATATCAAACAATAGCTCAAGGTACTGCTCGAACTTTTCAGGCGGATGATAAAAATCAATAGGGTGTTTAAACTGCCCATTCAAGCGCCCAACGTAGTTGACGAGATCAATATCAAAGCGGCGCGCAACGTCTTGGATCGGCAATTTCAATAAATCGCCAACCGTCTCCATACCCACACGTTGTAGTCGTTCTATTTGCTTCAATGGCAGTTCGGTGCTCGTTAAGCTCTGCTGCTGAACATGCTTCTTCATT
>NZ_JAHGAH010000884.1:0-535 GCF_030248475.1 Vibrio sp. D173a | reverse complement strand
TACGAATCAAACTGAAGTACGCATCCGATTTAGCATCGCTACGCTCTTGTTCAGTTTGCTCACCAAACAAGCTATCCCAGAAGCTTTCTGGGAACGAGAAATTAAAGTGAACACCAGAGATGATCTGCATCAGGCTACCGTAACGGCGCTTTAAACCTTCACGGTATAGAGTCTTCATCTTACCCGTGTTCGACGTGCCATATTGAGCCAGCTGAATGTCATCCTCGCTACCTACGTAACAAGGCATAGACAGTGGCCATAGCTTTTCACCCTCTAGCTTGGTTTGCGTAAAGTGGTGAATGTCTGATAACTGGTTCAGAAGTGTCGGGACGTCATTCGAGACTGGCGTAATGAATTCAAGGAGCGATTCTGAAAAGTCAGTCGTCACCCACTCGTTGGTTAACGCAGAACCCAAAGCTTTCGGGTGAGGACCAGTCGCTAAACGACCATCTTCCTTGTAACGGAGCGTTTCTCTCTCAACGCCACGACCAAACTGAGAAAAGGTCTTTGGGTTGGTTGCAACTTCCTTCAGTCG
>NZ_JAHGAH010000883.1:0-744 GCF_030248475.1 Vibrio sp. D173a | reverse complement strand
TGAATCAGCATACGAGCGACCAGACCAGCATCTAAGTTAGCGGTTGAGTTCTGCATGCGCTCGTTGAGCACGGGGTGGAAGTCAGCATCGCGCCACTCTTGGGTGGTGATTGCGTCTTCAAATAAACGAGTCGGTGCGGTAGCGGTGAGACGAGTGCCTTGATAAACCAATGCCTTGGTCGCTCCACGGTCGATCCCCTCAACTGAGGACATTTTTAACTGACATGGCGCGTCATAGCAGCCGTGACAGACGACACATCGATTGTCGATGATGGGTTTAACTTCGTTGATGAAATGCTGTGCCTGTGCTGAAACAACAGGGGCTTGTCGGTCGCGAACTTCAGGCTTACCAAACAGCTCATCAAAGTTCAAACCGGCATACATTGCACAACCAGAGAAGAGGCTGACCAGTGCGACAACCCATATTTTTTTTAGATTCATAGAGACTTATAGATTTATCATTTTTCTTAAGTATATCGAAAATGATTGAAAATGCTCATGTTCTAGCGATTTGCTGAATAGCCGAGGTAGGAAAAGCGAGTAGCGTCAACTAAATGTAGACGCTACTCGTATGGCTGAATCAAAGGGTATCCTTGTTCAATATTGCTGAAAATGAATGTTAGAAAGCGTAGGCGGCGTTAAAGCGGAAATCGCGGCCTGCGCTTGCGTAGCCTTGAGCGACTGGACTCCCGATGTACTCGATGTCAGAGGCGTGTTCGAAGTAGTATTTGTCGAACACGTTCTT
>NZ_JAHGAH010000882.1:0-1268 GCF_030248475.1 Vibrio sp. D173a | reverse complement strand
GGTACTGGATTCTCGTAATTTTGCGACTCACGGTCTGCAAAAGGGTCGACATTGGTAGTGGTCGTCGTATTTTCTGACATCGGTATCTTTTTTGTCATAGGCGGGCCTGCTTAAGCAAGGAAGGGATATATCTCTAGTATATCCGATGCAACAGGTAAGCTACAGATATGCTTTAGAAAACCGACAAATTAGCTGATATTGATACAAACCTTCATGATGTGAAATATCTGTTCGCATTTGTGTCGAACCATCATATTTTTACGCAAACGATAAAACAAACGTTTGCGGCATTTACTGGCTTCAGCGATTGCTGGGCTCTCACTGCTCTCATTTGCAAGCAACGCCATGGAAAAAGCCGATCTGATGATCACGGACGCCATGGTACTGACCATGAACCAAGACAAAACCGTGTATGAAAGCGGCACTGTCGTGGTTAAAGACAATAAGATCATTGCCGTTGGTGATGCATCATTGGAAAAGCAGTACAAGGCAGAGCAAGTGTTGGATGTCGATGGCGATATCGTGATGCCGGGTCTTATCAATACCCATACTCACGTATCAATGACGGTGTTCCGTTCGTTGGCGGATGATGTGCCTGACCGCCTGCACCGCTACATCTTCCCATTAGAGAAGAAGCTCGTTTCGCGAGATATGGTTCGTATTGGCGCGAACTTGGGTAACGTTGAAATGGTGAAAGGTGGCGTAACCACATACGCTGACATGTACTACTTCGAGGATGAAGTGGCAAAAACCGTTGATAAGATCGGCATGCGTGCCATCCTGGGTGAGACGGTGATTAAATTCCCAGTAGCGGATGCCGCAAACGCAGAAGAAGGCATCAAATACGCACTCAACTTTATTGAAGAGTACAAAGACCACCCGCGTATCACCCCAGCCTTCGCACCACATGCTCCTTACACCAACACCACAGAGATCCTACAAAAAGTAGCGAAGCTATCGTTGGAGCTGGATGTACCAGTGATGATTCACCTTGCAGAGTCTCACCGTGAAGAAGAGAAGATTGCTGAGCGCTCTGATGGTTTGTCGCCAGTTCAGTACATGCACAGCATTGGCGCACTCAACAAGAACCTCGTTGGCGCACACATGATCTTGGTTGATGATGAAGACATCAAACTGGTAAAAGAAGCTGAGATGGGTGTAGCGCATAACATGAGCGCGAACATCAAATCAGCGAAAGGCGTGTCTCCCGCTCTGAAGATGTACGATGAAGAAGTGCGTATTGGTTTGGGCACGGATGGGCCAATGTC
>NZ_JAHGAH010000881.1:0-1144 GCF_030248475.1 Vibrio sp. D173a | reverse complement strand
TCTTAGCCAAGGCAAAGCTAGTGTTCACCCGAACCAAGCGAACTTCCCTGGTACCGACGAAGCGGCAAAAGCAGCGGACTGTAATGATGATGCACGCTTAGTGGTTGATTCATTTAAGAAAGATACGGTTGGTGCTCCGGCATGGTATCCAGACTTTGCTAAAACCGACATTGATCAAAATGGTTCAACCGAAGATTTTATTCGTGTCGGCGACCGAGCAAGTAACCTTCAAGGTGTGCTTGGGTACTCTTACTCAGACTACCGCTTCTACGTAACAGAAGATGCGAACAACGATACTTTCATTGCACGTGGTAATAACCGTGACTTAGCACCTAAAGTTGATGAGGGTGACGTTCGTATCGCAACATTTAATGCCCAAGAGTACTTCAATAGCTTGCAAGGTGGCGGTGAGAGCAATGACTTCTTAGCGTTCGATGCGACACCTGGTGCGCAGGATTCAACTCAGTTTGATCATCAAACCGCGAAGCTTGTTGCGGCATTAACTGCACTTGATGCTGATATTGTTGGTTTGATGGAAATTGAAAACAACGGCTTTGAAGAGAGCTCTGCGATTTCTTACCTAGTAACTCAGCTTAATGCTGATCTTCCAGAGGCTAAGCAGTACAACATTGCTAGCAGTGAAGGGCTAACAACGGTAGGTGAGCTAGCGACAGCGAACTTCGTAATTTTCCGTCCGAGTACAGTTGGCTTAGATTCGCTACAAGTGATCCCTATGCCGAAGCAAGAGGCGGAAAATGGTGAGTTTACGACTCAGCATGCTGCGGTTGTGCCGGTATTCTCATTCAAAGATCGTGAAGAGAAACTTGTGGTTGCGGTTAACCACTTTGCAGATAAAGACCAAGTTTGTCTAGAAGATACATCGGACGACGATCGCCAAGGCGGCTGTGAGAATCTACGTGTGTCTGCGGCAGATTACCTAGGCCAGAAGCTAGCTGAGATGGAAGGTGAAAAGGTCATTCTTGGTAGCCTAAATGCCTTTAATAATGAAGATGCAATCACAGTACTGACCGATCGTTCAGGTGCCCCTGAAAGTTACGAGATCAAGACGGCTGAGAAAACCTTTATTGGTGAAGAATCTCTACACGAAGAAGGTGTGGTTGTTGCTGATAGCTACGGTTTTGAG
>NZ_JAHGAH010000880.1:0-621 GCF_030248475.1 Vibrio sp. D173a | reverse complement strand
CGGCTTTTTCAAGGGAATCGAGGGCTTTTTTTCCGAAAAAGCTTAAAAAGAGATCTTGCTCTTGTTTTACCCCTCAGAGTCGATAACTTTTTCAACAATCTGCGTTACAAAGCCTTAACCTATAACTACCTGTCAGTCCTCATTTTTTGAACTTTTTATGACACTTTGAGCGTTTCAGGCACATGACACGCTTTTCTACACCGTAATACACAGCGAGATCTCTTATGTTTCAACCTTCCCGCCTACCCATTTTGCTGCTCATCACCTATGGGTTGCTGATGATTCTCGGCGGTCACTGGGTGTGGAAAATAAGTCATCAAAGTTTGCTCGAAGGTCACCAATCAAAGCTTGACCGTTTCTCTGTACATATCGCCAGTCAACTGGATAAATTTGCACACATTCCAGAGCTGCTTTCTAAAGACAAAGAGTTGATCGATGCGCTACACGCTCCTGATAACTCTGCACAGATAGAGCTAACCAATCGCTACCTCGCACATGTGAATCAGGTAATACAAGCCTCTGACACTTATTTGCTCGACCATATCGGTACCACGATTGCGGCCAGTAACTGGAATCAAAGCCACTCATTTGTTGGTCGTAACTTTGCTTTTCGTCCCTATT
>NZ_JAHGAH010000088.1:0-893 GCF_030248475.1 Vibrio sp. D173a | reverse complement strand
TAGGGCGTGTTGATCTTTGCTGTACATTTCGTATTCAGCAATACATCGGTAACCACATTAACATGAATGCCAGCGATAACATGCTGGCATAATTCCTTTCTAACTTGTCATATCTACTTGAAATAGCTCGATAATGCTTAATTCTCGCAAAGGCATTTTCAACCAGATGACGATACTTGTATAGACACCAATCCATACTGGTTTTGTCTATATCTTGCCCATAATTGCGTTTAGCAATGACCGTTTCTCCGCCATGTTCCTTAACAAAAGTACGGAAAGCTTCGCTGTCATATCCTTTATCACAAACGATGGTATTAACTTCATCGAGTTGTTCAACTAAGCTTTTGGCATGCAATATATCGTGGCGTTGGCCTTCTGATAAATCAAAGCAAATCGGTAAGCCACCACTATCCACAGCTAAGTGAATTTTGGTTGAGTTGCCCCCGCAACTTTTTCCTATTTGCTCTGAGCTTTCAGTAGCTGCGCCTGTACTATGCTGGTGCGCTCGAACTATAGAGCCGTCAAGAAAGACCCATTCAAAATCAGCCATGCTAGATAAGCTTCTGAAAAGCTTATCTAAAACCCCTTTCTTTGACCAAAGATTAAATCGTCTGTAAACGGTACTCCACTCTCCGAACTCAGAGGGTAGATCTCGCCAAGGAATACCTGTTCTCATTCGATAAAGTATTCCTTCAAATGTCATTCGATGTTCAGTTTTATCGTAAATACGACCTGTACTTTTCATAATTTGAAGTAGCAGTTCCCATCGAATATCAGTTAGCATTGTTCTTGGCATGGTATTGGTTATGGTTTTACTTTTGGCGAAGCAAATTATAACTCTTTACCATGTTGTTCAAAAAATACTCACGAAAGATCAACACACCCTATCTATT
>NZ_JAHGAH010000879.1:0-801 GCF_030248475.1 Vibrio sp. D173a | reverse complement strand
GTTCAAGTATGTATTTGATTACCAAGAAGGCGAAACCTTCTGGTGTACCGCTGATGTGGGTTGGATCACTGGCCACACATACCTAATCTACGGCCCACTGGCGAACGGCGCTAAGACAATCCTATTTGAGGGCGTACCAAACTACCCGAATACTAGCCGTATGAGTGAAGTGGTTGATAAGCACCAAGTAAACATCCTATACACGGCACCAACAGCGATTCGTGCTCTGATGGCGAAAGGTAACGAAGCCGTGGAAGGCACTACGCGTAGCAGTCTACGTATTATGGGCTCGGTAGGTGAACCAATTAACCCAGAGGCGTGGGAGTGGTACTACAAAACGATTGGTAACGAGAACTCTCCGATTGTTGATACATGGTGGCAAACCGAAACGGGCGGTATCTTGATCGCTCCTCTACCGGGTGCAACGGATCTAAAACCAGGTTCAGCGACTCGCCCATTCTTTGGCGTTCAACCTGCACTGGTCGACAACATGGGTAACATCATTGAAGGCGCGACCGACGGTAACCTAGTGATTCTAGATTCTTGGCCTGGTCAAATGCGTACTGTTTATGGCGACCATGAGCGCTTCGAACAGACTTACTTCTCAACATTCAAAGGCATGTACTTCACTAGTGATGGTGCTCGTCGTGATGAAGATGGCTACTACTGGATCACAGGCCGTGTTGATGACGTACTGAACGTATCAGGTCACCGTATGGGTACGGCAGAGATTGAATCAGCTCTGGTTGCCTTCGACAAGATTGCCGAGGCTGCGATTGTGGGTATCCCTCACGACATCAA
>NZ_JAHGAH010000878.1:0-654 GCF_030248475.1 Vibrio sp. D173a | reverse complement strand
TACGGTGACACCTGCCCAGTTACCTACGTGCTGCTTAGCACCAGTTAGGGCATTGAATAGTGTTGTTTTACCACTGTTCGGGTTACCTACCGTTAATACTTGATAGTTCATTAGCTCACCTCGATCTGCTGGGCAGTATTTTCACGAATCGCAATCGAAACGCCTCTCACCTCAACTTGCAACGGGTCACCCATCGGTGCACGGCGGATAAGAGTAACTTCGGTTTTGGGTAACACCCCCATTACCATTAGTTTTTTTCTGACGTCAGGAGAGAGTCCTGTAAGCGCAACAATGGTGGCCGCTTTGCCTTGTTCAAGCTGTGACAGTTTCATAAGCATCCAGTAAGTAGTGATAATGAGAAATATTGTTATTAAGATGAATGATACATATATATAACCCCACTGTTGCTGTGTGAAATCAAAGTTTTCGAAAATACATACTCGTAAGTTTCGTCAAAACACGCTACGTCAATTCCGTCACTTTCAACACGACTTGCAAACTACCCGACGAGTACAAAATTCAAATAAACACCACAAACTCAAATAAAACAACAACTTAAGAATGTGGCGCATTTATTACATAATGATGTCGTTAATTTTATAAGTAAAATAAGTGCCACGCCGTATAGTTAATTCCAACGAAGAGAAACTCCTT
>NZ_JAHGAH010000877.1:0-1316 GCF_030248475.1 Vibrio sp. D173a | reverse complement strand
CAGTAAAACCTAAAACCCCCATAAAAACCGGGAGAAATGGCAAAAAATGACCTTCTCCTCACACTGCCGTATACTCAGGGCAACTCGACTTTTCAGCTTTTCAGGAACCCAACATGATCGACACTCATGCCCATATCTACGCCAGTGAATTTGATAACGACCGCGAGCAAGTCGTGCAGCGCGCATTGGCTCAAGGGATTGATCGCATTCTACTGCCTAACATCGACCTCGATTCGATCGAACCGATGCTGGCCACTGAGCGCCAGTTCCCAGAGGTATGTCGCTCAATGATGGGACTGCACCCTTGTTATGTGGATGGAAACATAGAGGAAACGCTCAAGACCATCCGTGCTTGGTTCGACAAACACAACTTTATCGCGGTCGGCGAGATCGGCATCGACCTCTACTGGGATAAAACCTACGAAGCAGAACAAGAGTATGCCTTTGTTACTCAGCTTCAATGGGCTAAAGAGCTCGATTTACCTGTGGTGATCCATACTCGTGATTCCGTTGAAGAAACATTGGCACTATTGAAGCAAGAGCAAGATGGCAGCCTACGCGGTGTGTTCCACTGTTTTGGTAGCAGCCTTGGAGAGGCTCAAGCGATCAATGCGCTTGGTTTCCACCTTGGGTTAGGCGGTGTTTCGACCTTTAAGAACTCTGGTATGGATAAGGTTATTCCACACCTAGATATGGATTTGGTGATCCTAGAGACAGACTGCCCGTACCAAGCACCAACCCCAAATCGAGGCAAGCGCAATGAGCCAGCTTACACTGAGCTTGTCGCAAAACGAATTGCCGAGTTGCGAGGTATTACAATCGAAGAAGTCGATGCGATCACAACCCGAAATGCCGAACAGCTGTTTAAATTACAGCCAATCGTACCATTAAATAATTGATATAAAGTTACAATTTCAGTTTGAGTTAGAAGCTCAATCGGTCTAATATCAATCTCCTGCATATGGAGGTAGTTGATTATGTGTGACCATTCACAGCACTTACAACGTCAACATCGAACCTTTTGGCATAAACTCATTGGTATAAAAGAGATTTATATCTGTCAGAACTGTGGCTACGTGTTAAAAATTCGATAATTATAAAAACGAAAAAGCGTCCTCTGGGCCGCTTTTTTGCTGTTTAATCATACGATTGGATGAGAATAAGTGAATTGCGTTAAAAGCTCACGACTCCACTTCATCTTCCTCGTCTTTGCGTACGTAGAAGCGAGCAAAGAATAACCCCACCTCAAACAGAATACACATTGGAATCGCCAGCAGCGTCTGTGAAATCATATCCGGTGGCGTCAGCATCATACC
>NZ_JAHGAH010000876.1:0-641 GCF_030248475.1 Vibrio sp. D173a | reverse complement strand
GATAATTTAACGACCAAGCATTTTATTTGAAAATCTGAAGTCAGTTTCTCTGAACACCAATAGTCAAAGTATGCTTTAACTCGATCTTGGTAAGAAAGAGAGGTATCCATCAAGAAACTATCGAGGGTTTCTAGGTGATCTTCGAAGTAATTCGTCAATAGCACAGACCCAAAGTCTTCTTTCGATTTGAAGTGATGGTAAAACGACCCCTTCGTTGCTTCAGCGCTATTAATAATCTTCATCAACCCAAGGCCTGCAAAACCCTGTTCACTTATAAGCTCAAAGCCTACGTCCAAAAGTTTTTGTTTTAAGTCTTTCATAAGTCAGCTCGGAATCTAAATGATTAGAAGCATTATACGCTCACTAAACCGACCGTCCAGTCTAATTCTGACAAACTTAACAAAACCCTGACTAGACCGGTCGGTATGTTTGTTCTAGTATATACAAGGTCGAGACAACGTTAGTGTTAAACATAAACAGACGGTGGATTAAATATGAACAGAACAATCATCATTGCTGGAGCAAGTGGCTTAGTTGGCCGAGAAACTTTGAGCGCTTTATTAGACAGTGAGAACTTCGGCACCGTCTATTCGCTGTCTCGACGTGAGGTTAACAGAGAACATCATAAGTTAAAGCAGATA
>NZ_JAHGAH010000875.1:0-705 GCF_030248475.1 Vibrio sp. D173a | reverse complement strand
CATTGACTGGATTTACCGTAAGGTCGAGAGTGGTCAGAACTTCATTTTCACCATCGCTGATGCTGTATGTGAAATCTAACTCGCCATTGAAGTTCTCGGTGTGCGTAATAGTGAAAGAACCATCTTCATTCTCAACAATCGTTGCGTCAGGATCATTAGTCTGTAGATTTGAAGCAACTAAGTCATCACCTTCAACATCAGTTGCGTTCGCAAGCAGTTGCTCTTGAGTGATGGTAATCGCGTTATCTTCATCGACCTCAGCTTGGATACCCGAGGTTTCAGGTCCGTCATTCACAGCGATAACATCAATGCCCGCTGTGGTTGTTGCCGTTGCGCCGTCTTCGTCCACCACAACAACGTCTAACGAAATGTCACCATTGAAGTTTTCATTTGGTGTAAAGGTGTATGTACCATCACCGTTATCAACAAATTCACCGTCGTCACCAGAGTATGTCACGCCAGATAGTGCAACATCCCCTTCCACATCAGAAGAGTTCGCTAATAGTTGCTCGTCACTGATGGTAATTTGCCCATCTTCTTGAACTGTGTATGACGTTGATCCCGCTACTGGAGGATCATTCTCAGGCGTTACGCTCACATCAATAAACGCAGATGTAGAGCCCGTACCATCAGAAACATCAAATGAGAATTGAACATCACCATTGAAGTTCTCATTTGGTGCAAAGCTGTAGGTGCCGTCTCCAT
>NZ_JAHGAH010000874.1:0-940 GCF_030248475.1 Vibrio sp. D173a | reverse complement strand
TTTGGGGAAGACGAAGATGGTAATGCTCAACTTGATGTCAACGACGTCGGCTATCCATTAGGTGTAGATAAAGGTAACCCAATGGGTCAGCCTTATAATATTGGTCAAGGCGATCAAGGCTGCGTCTCGATTTGGGATGCCATTATGACAACAGACCTCACTGCAACCACAGACCCAAACCAGTCCGGTGACTTTGATTTTGTTACTCGTCGTCAAAACTTGAGTTTTGTCGCCAAGGATTGTTCTTCCCAGACTAAGCTCGCGATCTGTTACTACATCTACACGCGAGTCGATTTCGACAGTGATCCAAATAATGCAGGCTATGTGTTTTGGTATAACTCACGCACCGGAGAAGTCACTCAACAAGATCCTAATCAATAATTTGATATTCAAGCGCTAGAGCTAGATACAAAAAAGCCGGCAATGATGCCGGCTTTTAATATGTCTAACAGAAAGTACAATTAAGCTTCAGTTTTACCCCAAGTGTCACGCAGGCCAACCGTACGGTTGAATACTAGCGCATCTGCTTTAGACTCTTTTGAATCTACACAGAAGTAACCAGTACGCTCAAACTGGAAGCCTTGTTCTGGCGCAGCTTCTGCTAGGCTTGGCTCAACGAAACCATTCAGTTTAACCAGAGAGTCAGGGTTGATTGTTGCAGCGAAATCATCCGCAGCCGCTGGGTTAGCAACTGTGAATAGACGATCGTACAGACGAATCTCTGCAGGCAATGCTTTATCAGCTGATACCCAGTGGATAACGCCTTTCACTTTACGCCCATCTGATGGGTTCTTACCTAGTGTTTCGTCATCGTAAGAACAGAAGATCGTTGTGATGTTACCTTCTGCATCTTTCTCGATACGCTCAGCTTTGATCACGTAAGCACCACGTAGGCGAACTTCTTTACCTAGAACCAAACGCTTGTACTTCTTGTTTGCTT
>NZ_JAHGAH010000873.1:0-1073 GCF_030248475.1 Vibrio sp. D173a | reverse complement strand
TCCACACATGCTTGGGATCGCGCTCGGCTTTGCCGTTATGCTGTTATTGGTCGGCTTTGGCCTGATGGGCTTGTTCCACAGCTTCCCTATTATTCATCAAGTGTTGAAATACCTGAGCTTGGCTTATCTCGTTTATTTAGCGATTAAGATTGCGACGAGCGGTAAAGCAGAAGAGAAAGAGAGCTACAAGCCGATGTCATTTCTGGCAGCTGCGAGCTTCCAATGGGTAAACCCAAAAGGCTGGTCAATGGCATTAACAGCGATTTCAGTTTATAGCACAGGCAGCTCTTGGATTGAATTGGCCATCATCGCGGCCATCTTTACCCTTGCTAACCTTCCATCAGTCACCTTTTGGACTGCAGCAGGAAAGCAACTGCAACACTGGCTGACCACGCCACTGCGTATCAAAGGCTTTAACTACGCAATGGCATTGTTACTTTTGGTTTCAACCGTACCAATGATCTAAGCACATTCGATAATACGAACCCGTTTATAGCCAACTAGAAAGCATCTCATGCGGCAATGCCACAATAGCTTGTCCATGAGGTGTTAACGTCCAGACAAAGGCCAAGATATTCAGACCGATACACATAAAGAACACGGTTTTGAATGGCTGCTTCTGAGTCTTATGTCGAAACTGCTGCTGAGCAATCAAAGCCCCTAACCAACCACCAAATAATGCCAGTAAATGCAACGTTTTCTCTGGTACTCGCCACTCCCCTTTGATTGCCGCTCGCTTATCTTTAGGGTAAGCCAAGTAGGTGCTAACACTCACCAACAGATACAACGCCAACATCACGCTTGAGCTTGGATAAAACCACATCGACAAGCCGACGATAAAGAGGTAAGTGAATGCAATTTTCAATGATGATGACAAGGTTGAAAAACTACGCCCTTAATTCTTGATTGAAGGATGAGTAACTAGCCTGATATTTACGCTAGCCTACTCGCCTCATCCCTACATAACATGATGGAAGTTAAGGAATTATAACCATGTACAATAAAAAACATACCATCTATCAAGTCTTTCCACGTTTGTTTGGTAACCAAAACACCAATAACAAACCTTGGGG
>NZ_JAHGAH010000872.1:0-715 GCF_030248475.1 Vibrio sp. D173a | reverse complement strand
GGTGCTCGTCAGGAAGGCCAACTGTTCCACCACTCTGGTGACCAAACGTTTGACCCAGCGATGCTAAAGTCTGCTGAGATCACCCTAGGCGGCAACTCTGTGCTTTCTGGCGCAGGCGCGATTAACGGCTCTTTCAGCTACGAGACAAAAGATCCAAGTGACTTACTGCGTGGTGACGAAACCATTGGCGCTCGTGTGAAAACGGGCTACCAGACAGCTTATGAGCGTTTCACTACAAACGTAGCCGTTTATGCAAAGCTAAACGACAAGCTACAGTTCATGGGTATCGCTAACTACTCTGAAGATGGTGACCTACATATCCCAGGTGAAGACGATGTGACGTCTAAGCAGGGCGAGCTAAAATCTGGTTTAGCAAAAATCGTATTCATCCCGAACGATGCTAACGAATTCAAATTGACGTTCAACACCTATGAAGATGGTGGAGTACGCCAATTGTCAGGCGAAAAAGCCGGTGCACTATACGCAGATGATGAGCACAATTATCATGCAATCAGCCGCGACACAGTGACTTTAAACCACCACTACGACAATGGCAGCGATCTAGTAAACCTAACCACCGACCTTTACTACAACCGTCAGTACATGGACCGTGATGCGCTAACTGAAGACTACGGCAACTGGGACAATTCATCAGGCATGCACTGCAAAGCGCTCGTTTTTCCAAGCAAGACGAACACCAGACCATTAGTTGCGT
>NZ_JAHGAH010000871.1:0-782 GCF_030248475.1 Vibrio sp. D173a | reverse complement strand
TGATTCAGGAGTCGGGCTATACCCCTTCTAAATCGGCGCAGTCGATGCGCGGCGGCAGCCAAAAAGTGGTTGGCGTGATCATTTCTCGTCTTGATTCACGCTCAGAGAACAAAGCGGTGAGCACCATGCTCGAAGAGCTTTATCGTGCTGGCTACGATGTGGTGATCATGGAGAGTTTGTTCGATCGTGAGAAAGCCAATGAGCACCTTCAGGTTCTCAAGCAGCGTAATGTCGACGGCATTATCGTGTTTGGCTTTACTGACTGTGATATTGAGGCGATCGAATCATGGGAGCACCGTGCAGTAGTCATCGCCCTTGATACCGAGAACGTGACGTCTATTAATTACGATAACCAGCAGGTGATTGGTAGTGCACTGGCTCATCTAAAAGAGCAAGAGCTGACAGACATCGGCTTCATTGGGGTCGATCCAAGTGATAAATCGACCGGTGAGCTTCGTCTAAATGCTTACCTAGCATGGTGTGCTGACAACAACATTGAACCGAATTATCAGACCGGAGCATTGCATCATGAAAGTGCTTATCAGCTGGTGGATCAGGTGCTTACGTCTACCACTCAAGCGATCGCCTGTGCCAGTGATACCTTGGCTCTTGGGGTGATTAAGCGTCTTCAAGAGTTGCAACGTGAAGATGTAGTAGTTACAGGGGTGGGTGGCAACGATCTTTTGTCATTTTTATTCCCACGTGTATTTAGTATTGATCCGGGTTATCAATCTGCAGGAGCTTTAGCTGCTAAGTTATTGATCTCTCAATTACTTGGTCAG
>NZ_JAHGAH010000870.1:0-1328 GCF_030248475.1 Vibrio sp. D173a | reverse complement strand
GACCTGTCATGACGGCAACAGAGGGTAGGCAGCCGCCTGGGAGGATATATTTCTGAATGAAATCGACCCCTTTACGGTATTTCTCATAACGCCCATCTGCGATGGTGATCGCTTGTATCAACATCTTGCCTGTTGGCTTGAGCAGCTGAGAGCAGGTAGTAAAGAAGGTTTGTAGAAATTCATGACCAACCGCTTCAATCATCTCAATAGAGACTAGCTTGTCGTATTGGCCTGATAGGTTGCGATAGTCCTCTTTAAGCAGAGTGATCTTGTCGCTTAGCCCGAGTGCTTCAATGCGCTGCTTGGCAAGTTCGTGCTGAGCATCAGAGATAGTCGTGGTTGTAACACGGCAGCCGTAGTTTTGCGCCATGAATATCGCAAGTCCACCCCACCCAGTGCCTATCTCAACCACACTGTCTTGTTCTGTTAACTCTAAGCGTTCACAAATGGTACGCATCTTATTTTGCTGAGCGTCTGCGAGCTTGGTAGCTTGTTCACTGTAGATAGCTGAAGAGTATTGCATTGATGGGTCTAAGAAGCGCTCGTAAAGCTCATTGCCAATATCGTAGTGAGCCAGAATGTTACGTTTCGAGCCTTGCTCTGTATTGGCGTTCTGCTTTCTCAAAAACAGATTTTTAATCTTGGACAGCCACTGTGTCTTGTCATCTAGCTCGTCGAGTTGCTGCTGGTTGCGAGCCATGATTTGAATGACACGAGTTAGATGTGGACTTGTCCACTTGCCGTCACTGTACGTCTCTGAAGCGCCAATACTGCCGTTAAGGACAACGTCTTTAAAGAAACTAGAATCGTGAATGACAATCTCGGCGTGAAGGTTGGCTTCTCGGTCACCAAATATTGAATGCTCATCCCCTTCGATGACTTCGAGCTTGGTTCCCTGTAAGCGTTCCAGAATAGTGAAAACAAGGCTTCGATACTTACAGTTTTTGTTCAGCACTGCGGTTTGAGGCTGCTGCTTGATGTTGTGATTTTGTTTGGCAAGCTGTTCCATGTAGACCTCGCTGAGAAATTTCTCGTCTTAGTTAATTCTTGTATTGTGGTGGCTTGGAAACTGAGTCTGGGTGCGAGATAAAGGGCACCTTTTTGATGAACAGCTTCAAAGCCTGATAATAAATGCCTAGCACAACCTTAGTGGTCATGGCCGGAGTTCGAATCAGTGTTTGTCGTATATCACTGGCAGTCATCGGTTGTTTTTCGAGTGCCAATGTGGCGTCAAATACATTCTTGTCTCCGGGATATTGCTCGTCCCTATGATTTTCAATATGGACTAAAGTGCGGCGTGATGGAGGCTTGATCTTCCAATGGTAAGT
>NZ_JAHGAH010000087.1:0-8754 GCF_030248475.1 Vibrio sp. D173a | reverse complement strand
AAGAGACAGGCTTTTGCGGGTTTATTTTTGACTTCTGCAAAACAAAAAACCGCCCGATAAGGGCGGAAAGTCAGCTAGGCGACTGAACAAACAAAGGAACTTTAAATACTAAGACCAACTCACTTCACACACTAAGCCACTCTCATATTCATTTCTCAGGTCGATACCCGTTCGATAATCGACGATATCTTCAATAGTGAGTACTGGCATTCCATGACGCCTTGCAAATTCAATGGTCTCTGGCAGTTTCGCCATGGTTCCATCAGGGTTAGTCAGTTCACAAAGGATCCCTGACGGGACTAAGTTTGCTAGATACATCAAATCGATCGTACCTTCGGTATGACCTCGACGGGCCAACACGCCATTTGTTTTCGCAACCAGTGGAAAAACATGGCCTGGTCTTGCTAAATCTTCTGGTTGAGCATCAAAATAAGTGGCCGTTTTGACCGTTGTAACGCGATCTTTCGCAGAGACCCCTGTCGTCACCCCTTCTTTCGCTTCAATCGAAACCGTAAAAGCGGTCTGGTTTTTACTGCGATTATCTTTCACCATAGGAGGAAGCTCTAACCAATTGGCGCGTTCCTCCGTTAAGCACAAACACACGATGCCACTGCATTCACGAATCATGAGTGCCATTTGCGCTTCGGTAAGATGCTGTGCAGAGAAGATAAGGTCGCCTTCGTTCTCGCGATCCTCATCATCCATTAATAGAACACCAAGGCCATTTTTCAGAGCCTCAATCGCTCTTTCTACCCTTTGTACTGGAGTGCCAAACTCATCTAGTAGTGACGTTGAGCTCATAGTTTCTTCTCCTTGATAATGATTACAAATAAGCGAACGCGTCCGCGTAAAGTTGCTCTGGTTCTGCCCCTCTTTTGTCACAGAACCAATCACGAGCCACTTCAACCATTTTGCAAGGACCACACAAGTAGATATCGAACTCAGATAAGTTACGGAAATCACTCATCACACACTCCAACACCTTTCCTTGCTTAGCGTATTGGGGACAGGTTGATATTTCAGTGACTGGCACGTAACTGACGTTTTTGTTTTCAAGCGCAATATCCACCAGTTCGTCATGTACATACAGGTTATCCATATCCTTAGCGCCCCAATAGACGTAAATCGGCTGGGTAAACCCTTGCTCCAAGCTATTTTTCAAAATACTTAGGGTGTAAGACATTCCGGTCCCGCCTGCGACCAATAACAAGGGTTTGACACTCTCATCACGCAGCCAAGCGTCGCCTCGCGCCTCACTGACTTCAACCATGTTGCCGCAGATCCACGAATTGGTGAGTTCTTCCATCACAAGCGTATTTTTCTTGCTGATATCTGAGCCACCAATATGGAGTTCTAAAAACGCACCATTAGAAGGACATGAGGCTATAGAAAACGGTAAACTACCAAAGCTTAAACTGACGTTAATGTACTGCCCTGCCCTAAATTCAAAAGGATGATCTGGCTTGAGCAATACTCGGAATATGAGGTTAGTTAACGGCTCAATTTTTTCTATCGAACATAACATGTCAGTTGCCTCCTTCATTCTTAGCTGTAAATGCTTGAGACATACTGAGAGCACACCCCTTCATACCCCGCGTCTTAACTCTTCTAACGATCTCAACGGTGGTTCCCGGGCGATCGCCTTCTTCTTCTCGCACGATGCCGATGTCATCCGTCACTAGAAAGCATGGATAGCTGACCGCCGAGGCATCCATATAGCTCATCAGTCCTGGCTGACCATGCGGAAGCGGCTTTAATGTTTTAGGAGCCAGAGCTCTTGCAAAGACCCAGGGCGGTACACGCTTTTTGTGTTCTGTATCTTCAAAAAAGCAGGTGTTCAGTTCAACTTGATTAAATGTGTCTCGAATCTGCTCTGCGCTTTTTAAGGTAAAAGTCTCACACAAAAGTTGGTTGAACTCGTCTCTATCGAGCGATTGATCCTGATGTTTTTTCCAGCCGCCGCCAGTGATGATGTAAAGATCGCGACCACCATTGAAAGTTTGACCTTGCTCGCGCATGAAACAGCACAGTAGATAGATAAAATAAGGAGGGCCGATAAGACAAATAGTTTTACCAGACTGCTTAATACGATTCATATTAGCTAGCGTCGCCTCAAAGTCGATCTCATCCTCAGTGACAGTAAATGCGGTCGGATAAAGGAGCTCAACTAAGCTCATGACGTACTTGAACCAAATATTGTTGGCATTAAAGCGATCTGGGCCTAAGTTCACCAACTCCATCTGATGGTCAAACCAATCACCAACGTAATTCATACCGAAATTTACTGAGCCAAGAAGCCGCTCAATACTGAGTCTATCTCGTGCGACAATACTTTTGATGCCACTAGTACCGCTGCTAGTAAAGCGATTCTCAACCTCGTCATCGTCAAGTGTTAATAGGGTCTTCAACTTAAAAATAGAAGTAGGGAAAACGGGGATCTCGTTGAGATCTTCCACCACCTCCCCGACTCCCTGCCTTTGGCAGAACTGACGATAGTCATCATTATTGTGGTAATGATATTGATATGCCCCTTTAACAAGGCGAGATGTCAGCTGTTTTTGTTCCTGCAATGACCACTGCTGAGGAGTTCCCATGAAAATCAAGTCATCGATTTCTGTGCTCGCTGCGATATTTTCCTGCTTAACCGCTGAAAGTACTTCCATATAAATGCCTCTATTAGTTAGCGCTATCGCGCGAAAAGAATGGTGATATAAGGGGCATCGCTGCCCCTTCAGCATCGTTTAAACGTTACGAGTGGTATTTGACGATGTTGGCGTTTACCACATCAATAACCGCTCTTTGCTGCGCTTTATCTTCCATCGACTCAAAAGACATCAATAGGTCCGCGGCACCACAACACTCAATCGCAACTCGCGCTGCCTGAGTACTTTCTTCATAAGTACCGATGGCATTTTCTGACAACAGCTCTACCATTTTTTGCTCAAAGTCGGTATTTGGGTAAGATTCACGGACAAACTCTTCCAAATACACGCGTGCTTCTGCCCTTGCTGCTTCACCATCTACATTTTGGTTGACCAGCAGCGTCAGCTTGTGTCGAACCTGACTAACATCGACACCATGTGCCTGAGCAACTTCGTGGTACAAACCGGCGTATTCTTTTCTTTGCGCGTTTGAGTCGTCCCATTTAAACACGAGTGGAAGCCCTAACTTAGCCGCCCATTCAACCACTTCTTTGCTCGTCGCATTCACAAATTGCGCAGGACCGCCTTCAGTGTACGCGTGTGGGTTAACAGAGATTTTAGGAAAACTATAAAAATCATTGTTTGGATGGCAGTACCCAGTAGTGAATGCATCATTGATGATCTTGTGACACTCACTGAACAACTGAAACTGAGAATCCGTTGGTCGATTAAAGAAGCGCATATCTGCACTCTTTTCACAATCACTAAAGCCAAAGACAAAACGGCCTTCACTCATTTGGTCGAGTAGACACGCTTCTTCCGCCACACGTACTGGATGATGTGTAGTAATAACGTGATTCAACGAAGCCACTTTGGCGTTCTTTGTCATACCAAGTAAAAAACCAGCCACTGTTAATGGGGCACCAACCACACCATTGTTCGAGAAATGGTTTTCGTAAACAGCCAACGTGTCAAACTTCAACTGATCTACGTAATGTGCGGTATCTAACATTTCTTCGATGACTTGATCAGAAGAACGCTTTGAATTCATAAAATTGAGGAAGAATAATCCAAATTTCATGTCTCTTTCCTTTTAGAAAATATTAATTACTGTTTTTCTTTGAGATATGGCATCACATCAGACTGGAATAGCTTCATAGATGCGATAATTTCTTCTTCAGAACCGTTTGCTTCAAAACCACAACAAATATTGTTAATACCCGTCGCATCGATATCTTGCTGGATAATCGCGATACACTCTTCAGGCGTTCCTACTGGGTTGATTTCGTAGCTGTAATCAATTCGGCGATTGGTGTCTTTGTGGCCTTTCAAGACAAAATCACGCCATTGACCTTTATTGAAGTCGTAGCCTTTTGTTTGGTCAGAGTCGTCAAAAATCTTTGTGGCATTCACGTATGAGTCGTACCAATGACCCAAGAAGTTGCGGCAAATATCTTTGGCTTTATTTGAGTCATGATCGACGGAAGTGATGTAAGACAAACAGTGGTCAATCTTAGTCACATCGTAGCCATGTTCAGTCGCGACTTCATTGTAAAGATCAAGCTGCGCTTTCTTCTCGTGAGTGTTGATGATCCAGCTTAGAATCATTGGTAGGCCACGCTCTGCAGCCCATTCTGTCGTTGATGCTGACTCCGCGACGACATAAACAGGAGCGCCACCTTGTGTGTAAGCCGATGGATTCAGTTGGATTTTCGGGAACTTAATATGTTCGTTATCCGCCGCGATATAGCCTTCATTGAAACCTTCTTTCATCAAGTCATACCAACAGTTCATTAAGGCTCGGCTGTTATCCATGTCTGTACCAAAGACACGGAAATCTTTGTCGTACAAACCGCGACAAATACCAAAACGGAATCGTCCTTTTGACATTTGATCCAGTAGGTTTACGTCTTCTGCTTGTCGAACCGGATGGGCAGTCGGCAATACAATAGCTGCGGTGCCAACATTGAGCTTTTCTGTTGCCCCTAACAGGTGTGCGGCAGCAACATAAGGATTCCCTAACAACCCAAATTCAGTGAAGTGGTGCTCTAGTAACCAAACAGTGTCGAAACCACAACCTTCAGACGCTTTGCCCAGATTAACCAATCGCTTCATCACTTCGGTCTGAGATAGCTCAGGTGGCTGATAAGTGAGAAGGAAGTTTCCAAATTTCATAACATTTCCTTATTTATTGGTATTACGATAAGACCTAAGCCATTTCTGGCGTACGGCTTTCAATTTCCGCTTTCAAGCGACGTTCATTCACAGTCGCGATGGTGAGTTGTTCAAAATCAGGCTCGATAAAGTCGACGTCGATTTCTAAGCTGCCTCCATCCATTGCGATGGCGGCTTTGGTGACGGATTGATAGAAATTACGTAACACGACCAAGTTTTCACCCAAGTCATGAGAGCTACCAAGCAAGGAGTAGAGCTTGCAATGCCCACTGCGGATATGCGCTAACATGTCATAAACTTCTTCTTGCTTAACCCAATCATCGTTGTTAGCGGTAAAGGCGATTAAAGGAACCGAGGTATTGGCTACTTTGTCGAGAGTAGAATCTAAGGTATCCCAGTGATGCTCGAAGCAGTCGCGAACGAACACTTCAGAACCAAGCTTATGGCCTTCAAAATCAAGATCGTTTGGTAGCTCATCGATAGGTAAACTGAGGTAATCAAAACCAAGCGCTTTTTCTAGTGTGTCACGCAAGTTCACCACACCAACCGCAGTAATCAGAAAAGACAGCTCCAGATCAGAGATAACTTCATAGGCGACACGAGCTGAGAGACTTGCCGCAATCAAGCCAATGTTTTGTGTACCCTTGGTCTGCAGCCAGTGATAAACAGTACACAAACTATTTTTGCCCGTCGTCATGGTGAATTCATCAATCGAACCCGAGCTGAGCCCTACATGATGAAGAGAGTCATAACGGAACACATGGAAACCATTTTCAGATAGATATTCGGCTAACCCAGCAAAGTGATCCATTCTTCTGGCAAAACCAGAAGCAATTAAAATGGTGCTATTTTTAGAAGGCACATTTTCTTTTGGGGGCGTTTCCCAGACGTGAAGTTCCTGACCATTGTTCACGCGCAACACGTGTGCAATAGTCTTGCATTGATTATTCATTGTAAATTTCCTTATTTAAGGGACGAAAACCAAGAATTTATCTTCTTCAAGAAAGCGGGTTTGCTCTATTTCGACAGATACATCCTTAGTGGTGAAGTTATATGGTCTTTCATGAGAGACAAATCGAACTAAACGTTGAAGTGGACGCATTGCATCATGTGCGCCACCAGCTCTAAATATATTATTCATCCCAGATTCAACGATTCTTTCTACTCCTTTTGCGGCGAATGCATCTCGATATTTCTTGGAAGACTCCCATGGATAAAAAGAAATCGTTTGTGTTTGATGTTTCTCTATATATTGAACAACATCATCAACCTTATTTATTTTGTGGACATAAACGCAACGACTTAATGGATGGTTATATTCAACACCGGGCTCTGACTCGATGATCATCCAATTATTTTCCGGTTCTGATATAACTTTCAACCCAGAAAATTGACACTCAAGACGAGTCATAGAAAATAAAGCTTCATCATCAAAATTTTGCTTTGATTTTGGTAAAACTTCTTGATAAAGATTCAGTTTTTCAACAAGTTTCGATTTAAATTCTTCATAATTATCTCCAGAAAAGTAAATATTCTGAGTAGAAAAGCAGGCATTTTGGTCATAAAAGCAAATATCATGAGCAACACCCGAGGCGGCTTCTTCTAGATCGACTGGATGGTCAAACACGGTAAAACTCTTCTTTGGACCAAACTTCAAAACATCGATGTGTGAAGGAGAATGCTTAACCGCCCAATCAATGGCATCTCGCCCCCCCCAAGCAACCACTGCATCCATATGATTGAGTAACTCTTCAGCGAGTGTCGTATCCGATGCATGAGGCCAATACAATACGGAAATAGAACGAGAAATAGGATGGTTGGGATCGACGTCAATAAAGCTCATCGCTAGCGCATGGGCAGTAAATGGATCCGATGCTGACATTCTCACAATACATTGGTTTCTCGTCAGTATGCCTCGTAGTATTGAGGTCACACCGGAGAGAGGAACATTCCCCGCAAGCAAATGCATCGTGCGTCCTTTAGGAAAAGCCCTCACATAACACTCACCCTGCGGTAACCATTCATCTTGTATATGCGTAGAGCCAAGTTCGGTATCAATAATGTCGTAGAGCGCACTCTTAGAGCAAAGGATCATTGCAATCCAATTTGCTTCGAGTTTCGCCATTTGTGGTGAATACCCCAAATAAGTAATAAGAGACCGAATATATGCCCTTCTTCTTGAATACTCTTCGCTCTTCCAACGCTGCCCTGTTGTATAAAGAAAATTGATGATGTTATTTATATTTAGATCATTTAAATAATCATGAGTCACCATCTGAGTTAAATGAACATGATTAAAGGAATCAATCTTAACTTTTTTTTCTTCAAAACTGATCTCAAATCGATTTTCTTCAGTAAAAACTATTTGCCCATTTATTATTAAAGGTAAGTGTTTTTCCATATCAAGAGCTTCTCCTTTGAATTTGAAAAAACACTAGTATCTTGGGTTATTTTTTTAAAGTTAATTAATAACTTTTAACCAGACTTATTAAGCAGATCAAACTAATGACAAGCATTATAATTTAATCTAATTATAGTTTACTTTATTTATAATTAGCCATAACATTTAACAAACAACAAAATTTCAAACACTTTAGTTTCTTATTTTATCAGTGCGATTAAACACTAAAGCAACCATACTCATAAATATTGCATAAATTATTAATGTTATTTGTAACACTATAAATAAGTAATGGTATTTAAGTGGTTGCTGCTACTAGAGTTAATTGTAATTCTTCAATAATATCCTCTCACCTAGATAGCACTTTCAGTGAAAAAGTATGGACTTCATAAGAAACCACAATTGGGACCGTTCCTAGATACGTGCGAGCTAGATAGGTGACGGGGTACGTGCGCAGATCTTGGCAAGACAGCGGTTTTGAAAACCGCTTAAACCGAGTGTCATTTTGAGATTCATATTAAAAATAGTGGTGAACGTATATTTAAAGTATTGATATGCCAAACGTTACCGGTTGGCTTACGAATCCCCTCATAATTTCTTTGTAAAACAATGAGTAGACGCACATCGTCCCGTCTGATCTAATGAATTTCGCCAAAAACACACCTTGCCAAAGGGATAAGTAGGAGCTCCTAACGATGCGCGATATTCAGATTCTACAACAAATACTTTCTCAACAGTGCCCAAGCATTCACAAAAAACGTCTGAATTCTCTTATGCTTGCAACTGAGACCGTTCTCGATGGAGCCGAACTGACCTTAACCAAAATTGGTAGAGCGCTTGACTGTAATACCACGGTTAAACACTCCATTAAGCGTATCGATCGCTTGTTAGGAAACCATCACCTTCATAAAGAAAAAGATATTGTCTATAAATGGCATGCCAGCTTTATTACGCAAGCTAACCCATTCCCTGTCATCCTCATCGACTGGTCTGATGTTAGAGAGCAGCTACGCCACATGACTTTACGCGCTTCTGTTGCGGTGAAAGGTCGAGCTGTGACCGTCTACGAACAGGCCTTCGAATACAAAAACTACAATTCACCCAAGTCGCATCAGCTCTTTTTGGACAAGCTTAAGAATATCCTCCCTGAGGGATGTGTACCTATCATCGTCTCTGATGCTGGCTTCCGTAACACTTGGTTTCGACAAGTCGAAAGTATGGGGTGGTTCTGGTTGGGACGTGTTCGAGGAGAAGTGTCGATCAAACTACCCGAGGAAGACTGGTGTTGGAATAAAACGCTTTACCCAGCAGCAAACAGCAAGGTTCGTTATCTTGGGGAATGTGAACTGGCCAAACGCTCACCATTAAAGTGCTGTGCTGATCCGCACCAGCAGTTTTGGACACCAAGTTAAGTGAGTACAATCACTAACGAGGTGAACCATGACAAGCAAGAAAAAACGAATTATCCATTCTCCTGAATTTAAAGCAGAAGCCCTGAAGCTAGCAGAGAAAGTGGGCTAGCAGAGAAAGTGGGAG
>NZ_JAHGAH010000869.1:0-595 GCF_030248475.1 Vibrio sp. D173a | reverse complement strand
TGACGTCTCATTCTTATGAAAGTAAAGTGAATAACATATATCTAACACTGCCGCAAAACCCCGACAAGCCGCTGTGATTCTCAGACGCCAAAACTTGTAAGGAAACACCTATGAGCAGCCGGAAACCAGCAACCATCGCCGTACGTACTGGTATCGAGTCAGACACTCAACATCATGCCGTAGTTCCACCCATTTATCTGTCGACTAACTACGGTTTTCCCGCTTTTGGTGAAGTGCCTAAATATGACTACACGCGTTCAGGCAACCCAAACCGTGGTTTGTTAGAGACAGCGCTGTTTGAATTGGAATCTGGTAAGGGAGCAGTAGTGACTAACTGTGGCACCTCTGCTTTGAATTTGTGGGTTTCTGCTTTTCTTGGTAGTGATGACCTGATCGTAGCACCACACGACTGCTACGGTGGTACTTACCGTCTGTTTAACACTCGTTCACAAAAAGGCGATTTTAAGGTGCTGTTTGTGGATCAATCGGATCAAGCAGCATTCGATGCAGCGATCGCACTCAAGCCTAAGTTGATCTTACTAGAGACGCCATCTAACCCGCTGGTTCGCGTGGTGGATATTGCAGAGACTTGCCG
>NZ_JAHGAH010000868.1:0-790 GCF_030248475.1 Vibrio sp. D173a | reverse complement strand
GCGAAATAGAAACGCTACCAGTAACCAAGTCGCCATGATCATCCCGGTAAGGTCGAGACCAATTGGGGCTATCGCACCCAGAGCAGTTGCGACGCCTTTGCCACCCTTAAAGTGAAAAAAGATTGGATACATATGACCAAGACAAGCGGCAATGGCGACCACGCCCAGAATGATTGGATCGATATTGAGAAAGTAGCCAAGCCAGACCGGAATGGTCCCTTTTAGCATGTCACACAGCAGTACAGAGGCCGCAGCAGCCTTGCCTCCAATGCGCAATACATTGGTTGCTCCGGGGTTATTAGAGCCGACTGTCCTTGGATCGGGCAGACGCGCGACTCGGCATATTAAGACCGCACTTGAGATTGAACCCAATAGATAGGCTGCAATGATCATAATGAGTGCCAGTGGAGTCATGTCTGTCCTTAATGATGGGAAAATAATGCTCAATCCAAGAGTAATTGATATCATATCTTGAATTAGGCAAATAATACGTTTTTTTCCCAATTTTGGGTATCCGACCTCTAAAAGGACAACTAATGGCACTGGATAAAGTTTTCATCGAACAGTTAGAAGTAATCACGACGATTGGTGTTTACGATTGGGAACAAGAGATTAAGCAAAAACTGGTGCTTGATATTGAGATGGCTCACGACAATCGCCCTGCAGGCAAGAGCGACGATGTTGTTGATGCATTGGATTACTCTAAGGTGAGCACTGCGGTCCTTGATCATATTGAGAATGGTCGCTTTCTGCTGGTAGAGCGTGTCGCAGAAGAGATTGCAGAGCTGAT
>NZ_JAHGAH010000867.1:0-427 GCF_030248475.1 Vibrio sp. D173a | reverse complement strand
AACTCGTATGAATCCTGCTCATCGATACCGATACGCGTTTTTACTGTGATAGGGATATCGGTGACTTCTTTCATCGCTGATACACAATCCGCCACTAGCTCAGGCTCAGCCATTAGGCATGCACCAAAGCGACCGTTTTGAACACGATCAGATGGGCAACCTACGTTGAGGTTCACTTCATCGTAACCACGCTCAGCTGCTAACTTCGCACATTCCGCCAAATCAACTGGATTTGAGCCACCTAACTGTAGCGCCACAGGGTGCTCTTGCTCGCTGTACTCTAGGAAGTCACCTTTACCATGCAGTATTGCGCCTGTCGTTACCATTTCCGTATATAGAAGAGTCTGCTGAGACAGCAGGCGATGGAAGTAGCGACAGTGACGATCAGTCCAATCGAGCATTGGAGCAACAGAAAGTCTACATGAAT
>NZ_JAHGAH010000866.1:0-797 GCF_030248475.1 Vibrio sp. D173a | reverse complement strand
TAAAGCACCAGAACTCGATATCAGTCTAGAGATTGGTGATGTGGTTATTATCGCTGGTCCTAAAGACTTGTTGGCTAACCGACTTAAATCATTGTCATAAGGCGGATTATGCACTCAGTTCAAAGAAAAGGGCTGTTCTACACATTAAAGCCAGACAATAAGCCAAAAAAGGGCTCAGAGCCCAAGATTATCCTCACCAGTTTTCTCTGTGTCCTCATCCCTTCGGCTTTGCTGCTTACGCTACCGGTATTTTCTGTTACGGGCCTTTCATTTACCGACGCGCTGTTCACCGCGACATCGGCAATCAGTGTTACTGGTCTAGGTGTAGTGGATACTGGGGCTCACTTTACCCTTGCAGGCAAAATATTATTGATGTTTTTAATGCAGGTGGGTGGGCTTGGGCAAATGACCTTATCAGCGGTACTTCTGTATATGTTCGGCGTCAGACTGAGCCTAAAGCAGCAAGCATTAGCCAAAGAAGCGTTAGGACAGGACAGACGTGTCAATCTCAGAAGTTTAGTCAAAAAGATCATCGCCTTTGCATTGATCGCAGAGTTGATTGGCTTTGCGTTGCTTTGTTTCCGTTGGGTTCCTGAATATGGATGGTCGACCGGCAGTTTCTATGCTCTGTTCCATGCAATCTCAGCCTTCAATAACGCGGGCTTTGCTCTGTTCTCAGACAGCATGATGACCTTTGTCGATGATCCTTTGGTGATTTTTACTCTCGCAGGCTTGTTTATTTTTGGTGGGTTAGGGTTTACGGTCGTTGGCGACTTAGCCTCAAATTGGCGTCGTGG
>NZ_JAHGAH010000865.1:0-596 GCF_030248475.1 Vibrio sp. D173a | reverse complement strand
TTCATGGTACTGATAGGTCGAAAAGCCACTGAAGTCGACCGAGGATTCGTAATCGGTCGCCACGTCCGAGGCACACCCAGAAACCAGCATCGCACTCAATAACCAAGCAAAAGCTACTCTCAACATACTCAACTCCTTCGAATTCCCACGTTATGTAGATCATAGTCGAAAATTATCGAGACACCTGTTGCAACGCCCAGAAACGAAAAAGCCCCTCACTGCAGTAGTGAGGGGATCTGATACAAACCTAACGCTAAACGTTACTTGTGGTATGGCTTAGACAGTTCGTGTACCGCTTCTACAAACACGCCTGCATTTTCTGGCGGCACGTCTAGGTGAATACCGTGACCAAGGTTAAATACGTGGCCAGTACCCGCATCACCGAAGCCTTCAAGAATCGTTGATACTTCTTCACGGATGCGCTCTGGAGACGCGTAAAGCATAGAAGGATCCATGTTTCCTTGTAGAGCAACCTTATCGCCCACGCGCTTAACCGCGTCTTGGATGTTGATTGTCCAGTCTAGACCAACGGCGTCACAGCCTGTTGCTGCGATCTGCTCAAGCCACATACCACCGTTCTTAGTGAATAGTGTTAC
>NZ_JAHGAH010000864.1:0-1061 GCF_030248475.1 Vibrio sp. D173a | reverse complement strand
TCTGAAGATGGGTTACTAGGTGTCTCAACCTGCTGCATGCCATCAGATTCTGGTAGAGCCTGGGATTCACCCACGGACAATGTGTTGTCTTGCACTTCGAATTCTGGCGTTTGCTCAGGCTCTAGATAAGAGGCTTCGACTTTCGCTACAGAGCGTAGACTCTCTACTTCTTTCTCAAACTCATCTTGAGTTGATAACAAGTGAATTCTGAACGTTACTTCGTGATTCTGGATCTTAAGGATATCTAGGCTAGCTACTGAGTTAAGTGCTTTTAAGACATTCTCAAGCTGGAAAAAGTCTTGTGCATTATTCAAGCTAATGAATTGCGCAAGAATTGACTCCGAAGACTCGCTCGCGACTGTGACCGCACTTTTATTAGCGTAGTAGTTACTGATCTCGTTAATCAATGACTGAGACGCAGAAGCACCACTGCCTGAAACAGACCCCGTTACCGGTGATTTTGGTGAACTGGTTATCTGATTAGGCTGTTGATCGTAAAGTGTCCAACGTAGACCTGACGGCAGAGCCCGCACAACCAGCACCGCATCCACAGGATAACGTTGGCTTGCTTGGCTAATAGGTGACACAAAACCGCCCCACAAATCAGACGTCGCAATACCAGTAATGTCGTCGAAGTCGCCTACTGGTAGCGTGATCGGCAAGCCACGCAGTTTTGCATTTTGCTGAATACCAGCCGCTAGCTCCGAATTTGAGTGCTCCCACACGATATTTTTATCGTAGTTCTGCTCTTCGACCAACCATACCAATACGTTGGAGCGAGTGTCAGGCCAGTAAGGTAGCTGAGCTTGAGTTAATAGGTTGCGAATCTGTGCACCGTTGAAACGCATACGCAAAGTAGTTTGCTCGCTGGCTTCACCAAAGCTCATTTGCGATAAGTACTGAGCACTTTGACGCATCGCCTTCTTCACGGTTTCGTTAGCTGCCACATCGGTCTGGCCCGTCGCGCGAACCAACACTTGCTGCATGCCTTCATTTCTTGCCGCTCTTTCAGGCTCTTTCTGTTCTGAGTTGATAGCCACTTCGGCACTAAAAATGTCCAC
>NZ_JAHGAH010000863.1:0-544 GCF_030248475.1 Vibrio sp. D173a | reverse complement strand
TCCATTGGGCTAGGAGCCGTGGCGCCACCGCTGCCATCCATTACGATAGAGTGACCAGACTGAGATTGACCTAGAAACTTAAAGCCTTCTACCCATTTTACTTCTGCTTTCATGTTTTTCCTTAATCGAGTGGCAAGCACTCATCATGGTTCAATAACAAAGTATCAGCCACCCTACTACCGGTTGTTTTGAAGCGCAAGCTGAGCTTTTACCACTACACCATTTCACCTTCATAATATTTTTTTCGTGAATAGTGCAATTTTTTTCATCAAAGTCCTGTCTCTATTCGTACATTCAGCATCGAATGAGTAAACGTCAAGATGAGGTATCTATGAAGAAATTATCTAAAATATTGGTTTCACTCGTGGTGACACTACCACTGCTTTCGTTACTTGTTAGCCAAACAGGCACAGCCAATACAATGGATAAAGCAGCGCACTCTGGTGAAACCAAAGTGGCGACTTTAGCTGGGGGGTGTTTCTGGTGTACCGAGTCCGACCTTGAAAAACTCAATGGTGTTATTGATGTTGTCTCGGGTTACTCG
>NZ_JAHGAH010000862.1:0-662 GCF_030248475.1 Vibrio sp. D173a | reverse complement strand
CGCGAGTGGTCAAGCGATCTCTTTAGTTAGCCATAGTGAAACAGACACCCTAGAAGCAATACGTAAGCTCACTGGCAGAGCGTTACCTGTTCAGTCACTTGACGGCTTTCCCGTGACCGATAAGCCGGCTACGGAAGGAGCACAGCGCAAGCGTCCGCCAAAAGACAAACAAGCGAACCGCCGTACAGCGAAGAAGAAAAGCATCAAACAATTTAAGAGTAAGCCTTCTCGCTAACCTTGATGTGATACCAAAACAGACATTCACCAACCTGTTTTCGAATTAATCACGCTTTCGATTAAATAGCGTTTTCGTTTAAATAGCGTTTTTGAGTAAATAGTGTTTTCGAGTAAAAATAACACTTTCAGCCAAAGCCCGGTTAATAACTGGGCTTTTTCACACCTGACACTCTTCAAATAATCACCTGAACACATATTAAACAGCCTATTTTACCGCTTGCTCCCTAACGCATTTAGATGACATTTTTATGAATAACGCGCCCAACTGATTGATTCCTCGTTGCTCAAAAAAAATACTTCAAAATCGCGTTGACGGTCACAAAACCGCCAACTAGATTTTTCTATTAGTGTCTATAACCAGGAGGTCATTGAAATGAAACGTGCTAGCTCTGCATACCGATTACAACTGATAAAAGAAGTAGCGA
>NZ_JAHGAH010000861.1:0-521 GCF_030248475.1 Vibrio sp. D173a | reverse complement strand
AATCAAGCAATAAGCAACACCGGAAAGCGCTAAACGAACAAATGCTTCCGAGCTACCCACCGTATGATTAATGACGGCATCTCTTGGCACGTTAAAGTGGTCGTGAAGAAACTTCTTATGCAGGTCATCATATTGATCATAAGAGACCGCTGGCGCACGCTTGAGTGTCGCGTAGTTAACGCCCTCAGAGAAGTATCTATCATAAAATTCAGGACTTGCGACACAGACGTAATCCATTCGCCCTAAGTAGTCGGCTCGACATCCTGGAATGGGCTGAGATTCCAAACTGATGGCACCCGCCACCTCTCCATTTTTAAGCTTAGCAATGGTGCGAGCCTCACCATGAATCGCCATATTGAGTTCCACTTGGCGACTCTTCATTACGTCCGACAACGCAGGTAACAACCAAGTTGCAAGGCTATCCGCGTTGGTTGCAATCGAGACCGACAACGCGTGGCTGCTCTCTTCATTCATTAACTCTGGGACCAACTCATGCTCCAACAGGCGCACTCGTCGATATA
>NZ_JAHGAH010000860.1:0-1036 GCF_030248475.1 Vibrio sp. D173a | reverse complement strand
ACTTGGCAACCATTTGAACTCAACCCAGATATGCCTGCTGAAGGTGAAAACCTTCGTGAGCACTTGATTCGTAAATATCAAATTACCGCAGAGCAGAGTAAGCAAAATCGCTTAAACATTGCAGAACGTGGCAAAGAGGTCGGCTTTACGTTCGATTTTTACGATGACATGAGAATGGTTAACTCACGCCATTTACACGTGTTACTAGAGTTCGCTAAAGAGCATGGTAAGCAAACGGAACTTAAACTGCGTTTCTTCACTGCACACTTTAGCGAACAGAAAGATCTGTCTGACCTAAACGTAGTGAAAGCTGAGTTAGAGCAAGTGGGTCTAGACGCTGAAAAAGCCCTTGAGCGTTTGAGTCAGGCATCTCACATCGAGCAAGTAGAGGCGCAAGAGTTCCAATGGCAAAGGTTGGGTATCTCTTCTGTCCCGACAGTTGTGATCAACCGAACCAGTGCGGTAACTGGTGCTCAAACGGTAGAAACTTATAAACAGATCTTGTTAGAAGAGCTAGAACAAGCGTCATAACGGTCTGCCGAGTCTATAGAGAGTGTTTGCTGTTTTGTGACTATGTCGTTTTACAGCAAACATTCGAATCGATAGGCTCTTTTTATTCCCTTCGTTATTCTCAGGATCTTTATGGATTCACTGTCCCTTCCTCAAGTGCGTAAAATCATTCTGCACTCTCAGCAGTTGCCTCCCAAGCAGACAAAGCAGGCCTCAAAGGCAGTGACATTATCCGCCATTGAGCAGCTTGGCTACATTCAAATTGACACCATCTCAGTGATTCAACGTGCTCACCATCATACGTTATGGAATCGAAATGCTTGCTATCAGCCTAGCGATCTCGACGTTCTGCTCGATCAAAAACAGGTCTTTGAATATTGGTCTCATGCCGCTGCTTATTTACCAATGCGCGATTACCGTTATAGCCTTTATCGTAAAAATGGTTTTAAAAGCGGGCAACTGAAACACTGGTATAGAAAAGATCAGCCCCTAATGGATAAGGTACTCAAACGCATCGAGCAAGAAG
>NZ_JAHGAH010000086.1:0-2481 GCF_030248475.1 Vibrio sp. D173a | reverse complement strand
ATGGAGCGCTTACAAAATAACCAGCCATTTAGACGTCTAGACGTTGACAAGCCTTTGGTGTCAGATTAGTCTGCTCGCCTTATTTATTGATTATGTTGTCGTTCACATGTCTGGTTCTAAAAATTCTAATAAAGCAATCGCACCATCAGCGGTCGCACTTTTACCTTTAGTGCTATTCCTTGCGCTGTTTATTGGCGTAGGCACTTATCTTTCTTTTCAGGGTGTCGCTCTGGCATTCTATCAATTCCCAGCACCAATCGCTGCTTTGCCAGCGGTGATTCTCGCTCTTATTCTAAGTAAAGATAAGCTCAATAAAGCAATTGAACATTTTATGCAGGGTGTTGGTCATTCCGACATCATCGCCATGTGCATGATCTACTTGCTTGCAGGCGCTTTTGCATCGGTAGCAAAAGCATCTGACGGTGTCGATGCAACGGTTAATTTTGGCTTGGCTACCTTACCCTCTGGCTTAATCTTACCGGGTATCTTCGTGATTTCTGCATTTATTGCGACCGCGATGGGTACGTCAATGGGCACCATTGCCGCTATAGCTCCAGTAGCATTGGGTATTGCGCAGTCTGCTGGCATGAGCATTCCTCTTACCGCAGGTGTAGTACTGAGTGGAGCCATGTTTGGTGATAACCTTTCGATAATTTCGGACACTACAATTGCTGCAACACGCTCTCAAGGATGCCAAATGAAGGATAAATTCAGAGAGAATGTCCGCATAGCTATACCAGCAGCCTTAGTCGCTATTGCAATTTTTACTTACTTTAGTACGGAAGCGGTATTACCCGAGACTGGGGCTATTGAATGGCTTAAGATTTTACCTTACATCTCTATTCTTGTACTAGCCGCTTCCGGAGTGAACGTCTTCGTCGTATTGACAATAGGGATAGGCTTAGCAGGAATTAGCTGCTTGACCTTTGTGAAAGATTACGCCGTTGCTAACCTTGCAAATGATGTTTATTCTGGCTTCACTAATATGCAAGAGATCTTCTTACTATCGATGCTAATCGGTGGTTTAAGTGAACTCATGCGCCGCCAGGGTGGCTTAGCATTTCTGACAAATCTTGTAAGTAACATGATAGCTAAATTTAGTTCAAAGCATTCTCTGAACGTCAGTAGCCGCGCAAGTGAGTTAGGTATTGCTGGCCTGGTTGCGATGGTGAATACCTGTACCGCCAACAACACCGTTGCCATCATTGTATCAGGTAGCGTGGCTCGTCAACTGGCAGAAGAGAACAACGTATCACCACGTCGCTCTGCAAGTTTGTTGGATATCTTCTCATGTGTTATCCAAGGTGTATTGCCATACGGCGCACAAGTTCTGCTACTGGGCTCGGTATTTCACCTTTCTCCACTAGAAGTCGTCGCGAACTCTTACTACTGTTTCGCGCTTGCAATTGCCGCAATCGTGGCGGTGTTTATCAAGCACCCAGCGCGTCAGTCTGTAACTCAGACTGAAAGCTAAAATTAGATTTGAAGAAGGCTCCGATTGGAGCCTTTTTTGTGTCTTAAGAAAAGAAGAGATTCCCTACTCGCTCCTTCGTCGCTCTAGGGAATGACGTGGTGAGGGACTGAGCATCTAACTGGCGGAGGTAAACGCTGAACCGAAAAGTTTTTAGTTAGAAGAGTAACCCGCAAACAGATATGACCGACTTGATCCTTCATCGCTCTAGAGAGTGATCCCCGTAGAGACTGAGCATCTATCTGACTGAAGGAAACGCTGAACCGAACAAATCCCCAGTTAGAAGAGTAATTCGTAAACAGCGGCTCCTAATTGTTCCTTCGTTGCATTAGGGAATGACGCTGTTAGGGGCTGAGTATCTATCTGACTGAGGGAAACGTTGAGCCGAACAAATTCCCAGTTAGAAGAGTAACTCGTAAACAGAGGTGTCCTAATTGATCCTTCGTTGCATTAGGGAATGACGCTGTTAGGGGCTGAGTATCTATCTAGCAGAAAGCAAACACTCAACGAAACAAGCTCTTACCATGATAGCGTAGGTTGCTAATATGGTGCCGCTCTCTCCGCCGCTCTAGATAATCACGTTATGTAAAACCAAGCATCCACCGAGGCTAATTCCGTCATTCTCGAGAAGGAGGAACGACTGAGTCAGGAATCTCTCTCAGGCGCGTAATTGTTTAAATCTGCTCGTACAAATCATCCCACTTGGGATTCGTTTCATTTATTAACCTTTCCTTCCAACTCCGATTCCATTTCTTCAATTGCTTTTCTCTACTTATCGCAGTGTAGAAATCATCAAAAAGCTCAAAATACACCAGCTTGTTTGTCTTGTACTTCCTAGAAAATCCCTTCTCAACCGCATTTTTGTGCTGCCAGATACGTTTTTTTAGATTCCCTGTAACACCGATATATAAAGCACTTTTCGTTTTGCATGTAACTATATAAACCGCAGGTTGCTTCATACTTTTAGTCCTCAGCCTTTTTATCGAGCTAAGAGCCTATCCCAAAAGGGA
>NZ_JAHGAH010000859.1:0-839 GCF_030248475.1 Vibrio sp. D173a | reverse complement strand
CGTTCCAATGGACTTCATCATTGGCGGACAAAAAATGGCAGGACAAGGCTGGCGCATGCTGGTTGAATGTCTGTCTGTTGGTCGTGGTATTACACTGCCGTCTAACTCAACAGGTGGTTTAAAAAGTGCCGCTCTGGCTACTGGTGCTTATGCCCGTATTCGTCGCCAATTCAAACAGCCAATCGGCCGTATGGAAGGTGTCGAAGAGCCATTAGCACGCCTTGCTGGTAACGCATACGTGATGGACGCGGCAAGTAACCTGACTGTTGCGGGGATCGACTTAGGTGAGAAGCCTTCGGTTATCTCAGCGATCGTTAAGTACCACTGTACTCACCGTGGCCAGCGCAGCATCATCGATGCGATGGATATTGTGGGTGGTAAAGGCATCTGCTTAGGTCCATCAAACTTCCTAGCTCGTGGCTACCAAGGCTCACCGATTGCGGTTACCGTAGAAGGTGCCAACATTCTGACTCGCTCAATGATCATCTATGGGCAAGGTGCAATTCGTTGTCACCCTTATGTTCTTGAAGAGATGAACGCCGCTTACTCTGAAAGCAGTGATGCACTCGATAAGTTCGATAGCGCACTCGCTGGACACGTTAGCTTCACCATGAGTAACCTAATCCGCAGCCTATGGTTTGGTTTGACTGATGGTCGTGGTTCAAGCACACCAGCAGATAAAGATACTAAACGTTACTACCAGCAACTGAATCGCTACAGTGCCAACTTAGCACTTCTGTCTGATATCTCGATGGCGGTACTGGGTGGTTCACTGAAACGTAGAGAGCGTTTATCTGCTCGTCTAGGTGACATTTTGAGTCAGCTATACCTTGGCTCAG
>NZ_JAHGAH010000858.1:0-776 GCF_030248475.1 Vibrio sp. D173a | reverse complement strand
TGCCGCTTTGAGTAGCCCTCAAGTCGATTTCGACCTAGCTGCTGCGCAATCACTTTCGCTTGTTCAGCAAGAGCCAGTGCCGACTCTGATTCACCTTCCAGCATAGAAAACCCAATACTGGCACTCGCTGACAGGTTAATGTCTGGCGTTTTGATGGCGGTCGAAGCGATACTGATACGACACTGTTCAAGCTGAGCTTTTGCATCACGCTCATTGTTGGCCTTGAATAGAATCGCAAACTCTTTGCCGCCAATACGCGCTAGACTAAGGCTTTTGGGCTTAGGAAAGTGCGCTCTAATCGCTTCAGCGGTGCTCTTAATGAGGCGATCCCCGATGGCTTCTCCGTAAGCGTTATTGAGGTGCTCGAAATGGTCAATGTCGAGCAGGGCGACAAAGGTATCAGGTGCGTTGAGGTGGGAAGACAACGCCGCATTAAAGTTATTTTTGTTATCAAGCTGGGTCATCAGGTCTTTGCAGCTCAATTGATGATGCAGCAACAGGTTAGCGAGAGAGGTCTCTGTCGCGCTTCTTATCATACGAAGGATCGAGCGACTGATTGGAAACGCACTGTTGATATAGAGTACTGCTAATAACTGTTTACGAGAGTGCAACGGGATACAGTAATGACGCTGGCTGATTTTTAGATTACGCGCCAGTGAGTCAGCATAACGGCCATTTCGATAGACCAAACTGTCAGGCAGCAGGCTCTGAGCTAATGCTTTGTTGGTATGCACAACGCTCTTGTTACCGTGGTAGTCCAAGGTACTAAAGGCATG
>NZ_JAHGAH010000857.1:0-565 GCF_030248475.1 Vibrio sp. D173a | reverse complement strand
CTTCGCTATCGACCTCTTCCTCTAATATAGGCTCACCAGCTGCCATTGCCTCTTCATCGGCCTGATGTGCAGTCGGCTCGCTCTCTTCTACTGTCTCTTTAACCCAATCTCTTAGCGTATCCGCCACACCTTCAGTAAGAGACTTGAGATTACTGTAGTCATCGTCGTAGTCATCTAATCCATCACGAACATTGAACTCTTCTGATAGAAACAACTTTCTTAGGGCGGCCTTCTTTACACTCTCGGAGGCTTCTGACACCAACAATTGAGCCACAGATGGTGATTCTGACTCTATGTCACCTTCACTGTTCTCAACGGAGTTCTCCCCTGTTTCTTGAGAAGCTTCTTGAGAATCTAGTGTGTCAGTCAATGTCGCTGTTTGTGCGTCCGCCGAGGATTCTTGTTCGTTAAGCTCTGTTAATTCAGTTGCTTGGGTATCACTACTGAGTTCTGTTGATACGTCATTCTCAACCTCTGGTGTCTTTTCCCCTTCAAGCTTACGTTGCGACCAGCGACTTAAGAAACTAGTTGCCATTTGCGCGCCCTGCTCCCTTGCGCTTCTTAC
>NZ_JAHGAH010000856.1:0-896 GCF_030248475.1 Vibrio sp. D173a | reverse complement strand
CACATGAACCACCTCCTCCACCGCCACCACCTCCTTCAGTTCTTGATACTATTGAATCCATATATTTTTCTACACAGTACAAAACTGATCACGGCATGGACGGTCAACTAAGAAAGTGAGGCATTGAGTTTAAGCAGCAAGAAGATAATGATCGCTATAGTGTTACAAACATTCTGTGGCAACTTAGACACGACCAGACGCTCAAAACTTGGGTCACTTCAGAACACCAAGAATTTTCAAGAACAACACCGGTGGCAAAACCGTTTATCTCTGGGATACATATTAGGGAAAAAGGAGGCGCAGACCACTATTTCGAACCAAAAACTTCCTTTTGTCACAATAGGATTGGTGGTAAAGGTAATCCACCCTCTGTCTTTAAGCTGCCATCGAGTGGTCTTAAAAAGGTCAACTCAAAGCCTCAAGCAGTATCTCCAGACATCCAACCAAATGTCAGTATGGTTAAAGATGGGTTGAAACGAGTGGGTTACTATACTTTAGACTTAACTGAGAATGAATATATTGCGCTGGGGCAACCACGAACCGTTACATTCAAGTGGAAATATGGCGAGTTCGGAGAACTCCAATCAAACAGTACGTCAGTGAAGTTCGATTCAGGACAAGCATATGCTCGTTTTCGCTACAGAACCGGTGCGAAATCAAAAGTGTCTGGGAATTTTAAGCCTTTTTGCTTAGATTGGACTCAATTACAAGGTGACCTATATATCGACACCTATGTGATACGTAGTGGTAATTCGTTATGCGACCAAACTTCTGACGGTAAGGCAACGACAGAAACGCTTTACTTTTATTCTCATGAAAGTGCCGAATAGCTCAATTTGATCCGTGAGTATACTAACTTAGCTTCGCTAATCATGATAAGTAAAAGCTCCTGTCAG
>NZ_JAHGAH010000855.1:0-602 GCF_030248475.1 Vibrio sp. D173a | reverse complement strand
GTAAACTTTCCAAGTCAGCTCGAGCTGGTAACCAAGCTGACCGCGATAGCCTAGTTGAAGAGATCAAAAATTTACCGAACGAGCAGCTCACGCCAGTCGCTCGTGCTTTCAACCAATTTCTAAACCTCACCAACATGGCAGAGCAATACCATACGATTTCTCGCCACTGTGAAGAGCACGTTTGTGAACCAGACGTACTTCAATCTCTGTTCTCTAAGCTAAACCAAAATGACATCAGTAAGCTCGATGCAGCTCAAGCTGTGCGCGACCTTAACATTGAGCTGGTACTTACCGCGCACCCAACCGAAATCACTCGTCGCACAATGATCAACAAGCTGGTTAAGATCAACGAGTGTCTATCTAAGCTTGAACTTAGCGATCTATCAAACAAAGAGCGCGTCAAAACCGAGCGTCGTCTAGAGCAGCTGATCGCTCAAGGCTGGCACTCAGACGTGATTCGTCAGCAGCGTCCTACTCCGCTTGATGAAGCGAAATGGGGCTTTGCGGTTGTTGAAAACTCTCTTTGGGAAGCAGTACCTGACTTCCTGCGTGAGATGGATGGCCGCTTGAAAGGCTTCCTTGGCGAAGGTCTTCCAATTGAT
>NZ_JAHGAH010000854.1:0-750 GCF_030248475.1 Vibrio sp. D173a | reverse complement strand
GCTCTAGACCTTCACCGTTTTGCTTGTCTGTCGAGTCTAAGACGCCATTGGCCTCTTTCTTGTAGCGCTCTAACTGCTTGGCTTGGATGGGTAAGATTTTTCCATCGATACGATACTGTTGGTAAACAGCATAACCAGACTTATCGAAGCGCACATGCACGCGATACGGTACCAGTTTTGGCATCACGCTGTTCGCCTTCACGGATGAATTCACGTAATACGCCTTCTGACCATGCATAGTCGGTCTTGTACCAACCATAGTCGCCTACAGTGACATAATCGGCTGAACTGTGTGGCTGAGTGAGTTTATTGGTAACCCAGTAAAAACTAGTGGCATCACCCATAACCTGACCGCCGGTGTAGGTTTCAAATTGTTCGAGATTTTTCGTTGTACTGGATGAGGAACACCCGACAAGGAGAGCTGAGAAGAGAGAAACGAGAAGAAATGTTTTTTTCATAAAACCTGTACCGAGGTGGAATACGACTACCTCGGTACAGTTTAGATTATTTCACTGAATCTTTCAGTGCTTTACCTGCAACAAATGCTGGAACATTTGCAGCAGCGATTTGAATCTCATCACCAGTTTTTGGGTTACGACCAGTGCGAGCTGCACGGTGGTTTACTTTGAAAGTACCAAAACCAATTAGCTGAACTTGATCGCCATCTTTAAGAGCATCAGTTACGCCGCCAAGAGTCGCTTCTAGCGCAGCTTTCGCTTGAGCTTTAGAAAGGTCCGCTTTTTCAGCAAT
>NZ_JAHGAH010000853.1:0-579 GCF_030248475.1 Vibrio sp. D173a | reverse complement strand
ATTGGAGATTAAGGGGATCGCAGGCGATGCCATTGGCTTCCGTGATAACGATAAAGCTAAATTCGGCACTGTCGATGATTCAATAGACTCGGTACGTTTTCGCAATTTTACTGTCGACCTAACCAATGGTCGAGGCGCTCAAGTTGACGTGAACTATAACTTCGATACCAACCAAGGTTCTGCATCGTATAGCTTTATTCAAGCGCTACCAAAGTTTGGCCCTGTGAACTTATATCCGTTAGCTGGAGCTGGTATTGCGGCAGGTGAGCCTCTAACTGACAAGGCTCGTTCAGATGCCGATGAACTGCATGATCGTTACGACATGCATGGAACATTTTATGTAGCGGGTATGTACGCGAAAGTCGAGATCACAGACAAAATCTGGCTGAACTATAACCCGATGTACATGGGCACAATCAGCGGCTCAGACACCTACAAAAATGGTGCGTTCTACGGTGACGATTCAATCATGACTCATGAGTTTGCAGCGTCATACCAAATCAACCCACGCCTCAATGTTCGCTACTTTGCGAACTGGAATGAAGAGGTTGATTTCGAAGATGGCGATCACCGTATCGA
>NZ_JAHGAH010000852.1:0-758 GCF_030248475.1 Vibrio sp. D173a | reverse complement strand
AGGTTTAGCTAAGCTATGTTTGGCTCTGAGTGTGGGTGTTTTTGCGTTACCAGCACAAGCCCATTTTCCGCTAATGAACTGCTGGTTTGAGAGCGATATGGTTGCGTGTGAAGCAGGCTACTCCGATGGCAGCAAAGCGATTGATTATTCAGTCGAAATGTATGATTACGAAGACAATCTGATTGCTAAAGTAATGACAGATAAGCGCTCTATTGCTGAATTTAAAAAGCCGCAATCAGATTTCTATATTGTGTTCGACTCCGGGCACGAATTCCCTGTTGAGGTTGATGTTGTTGAGATCAGCTAAAAATGATCATTCAATCCGTTAGAGCGGATACGGGTGGCCGAGAGGGCAAATGGGTTGCACTCATCATCGTAGCAATTCTTGGCTTTGCGACCCTCGCTATCCCGTATCATCAAGCTGAAATTCATGTCACTACCGCTTACGAGCATCAGATTCTCGTTACCGATGTCGAGCAAGAAAATCTTGCGATGCTCGCGGAACTTCGACTCGCCCACGAAGAGATCCGAGACCTTTATCTAGACAACGCCAATCAATGGCCAAGTGTTGATTCACTTGAGGAAGAGTGGGTTGCACCTTTTACACGCGATCAGAGCTGGAAAAGAAAAGGCGAACACAACTGGGTGTTGCTTGATGCAGGATTCTACTTCTCCGCACCAGATCAAAAGGGCTTTGCGGACTCATTCTTAATGAACGCGAACTCTGTTTCCCCAGAAATTTGGATCAACTTACAAGG
>NZ_JAHGAH010000851.1:0-884 GCF_030248475.1 Vibrio sp. D173a | reverse complement strand
AGCAGCCATTCCTGCCATGCTCGACTACTTTCACCAAGCCAGTGAGGAACTCCTCGCCAGTGTAGCCCTGATCAACGCCCTCGCCAACTATGATGGACCGCAGGGCAAAGATGTTTTTGTAAAAGCGTTAGCAGCTCTACTTAAAGAGACCTACGGCTGGAATATCAGCGAAAAGAACATCAGCCTAACCAATGGTAGCCAGAGTGGCTTCTTCTACCTGTTCAACCTGCTTGCAGGTAAGCAGCCAGATGGCTCACACAAAAAGATCCTACTACCATTGGCACCGGAGTACATCGGTTACGGCGATGCCGGAATAGATGAAAACATCTTTATCTCTTACCACCCAGAAATTGAGATGCTTGATGATCGCATGTTCAAGTACCACGTCGACTTTGAAGAGCTCAAAGTGGATGAGTCGGTAGCGGCTATCTGTGCTTCACGCCCAACCAACCCAACGGGCAACGTACTAACAGATGAAGAGATCCGTAAACTCGATAAGCTAGCACGTGAAAACAACATTCCGCTGATCATCGATAATGCTTACGGCTTGCCGTTTCCAAACATCATCTTTGAGGATGTAGAGCCTTTCTGGAACGAGAACACCATCCTATGCATGAGCCTGTCTAAGCTTGGTTTACCAGGTGTGCGTTGCGGTATCGTGATTGCGAGTGAAGAAGTCACACAAGCGATGACCAATATGAATGGCATCATCAGTTTGGCGCCGGGCAGCATCGGCCCTGCACTTGCGCATCATATGATTGAGAAAGGCGACCTGCTTGAGCTGAGTGAGAACACCATCAAGCCATTCTACCGTCAGAAATCTCTGCGAGCTGTCGAGCTGCTCCAACAAGCGATCACCGACGAGCGCTTCCGCATTCACAAAC
>NZ_JAHGAH010000850.1:0-1346 GCF_030248475.1 Vibrio sp. D173a | reverse complement strand
GACTGTTGAACCAGTTAGCAACTTATGGCGCTAAAAGCTTGGCACATGCAGCCCGCGGTCGCCCAAGCAACCGACGCTATGATGATAACTTTCGAGCTGAAGTATTAGGGATTGTACGTGAACAATACTTCGACTTTTCACCCACGTTTGCGCTTGAAAAACTCTCTGAGCACCATAATCTGATTGTTTCTAAAGAAACTCTCCGACAATGGATGATCGCTGACGGACTTTGGACACCATATTCTAGGCGCAAGCCTAGAATTTATCAGCCTCGTTATCGCCGTGATTGTCTCGGTGAGCTCATCCAAATCGACGGTTCACACCATGATTGGTTTGAAGGCCGCAGCGATAGATGTTGCCTACTGGTCTTCATAGATGATGCAACGGGCCGTTTGATGAACCTGCGATTCAGTGAGACCGAATCGGCGTTTGATTACATGTTGGCAACCCGCGAATACCTAAATGAGCATGGTAAGCCAGTCGCATTTTACAGCGATAAACACTCGATATTTCGGGTCAATCAAGAAAAACACAAACAAGTTGGCCAAACGCAATATGGCCGAGTATTGCATGACCTCGGTATTGAGCTCATCTGTGCGAATAGCTCCCAAGCTAAAGGTCGTGTAGAACGAGCGAATCTGACACTGCAAAACCGCCTAGTGAAAGAAATGCGTTTACAACGCATCAACACCATCGAAGAAGCCAATGCATGGCTTCCCTACTTCATCGATGACTTTAACCGTCGCTTTGCCAAATCAGCCAAGTTTCCTAAAGACATGCATCGTAAAGTACGAGAATCCAAACAAGACCTGGACGATATCTTCAGCTGGCAAGAAACACGCAAGCTCTCAAAGTCACTCACATTTCAATACGACAAAGTTGTTTATCTCATTGAACCAACGGAAGAAAATAGTCGTTTAGCCCATGAGCACGTCAAAGTTTTAGATTATCCAAACGGCGAGATTGCCATTGTTTATGACCATCGAAAACTTAGTTTCAAAACCTTCGACAAGCTCGAACAAGTTCAACAAACACAAATCGTCGATAATAAGCGTCTTGGTCAGGTGTTGAAATTCGCTCAGAAGAAACAAGAAGAGTTCGAAGCTCAACAGCTACGAACACGAAGTAAAAAAGCGCCAAAACGACGAGCCCAACGACGGGCTTTACAAGAGAAACTTCGAGCCATCAACCCTGTCCTACATGAACCTGAAAAGCATAAAGGCTCAAGTCGGAAACCCTAACCTCTTCACACAGAGAACTTGAAATAAGGACATTTTAATCTGGGTGGACAACAGGACATTTCAAACTTGAATTAACAGATTTAAGGATTCCATTCCTAGGGCTAC
>NZ_JAHGAH010000085.1:0-14867 GCF_030248475.1 Vibrio sp. D173a | reverse complement strand
AACTCGGTGATTTACGGCGCAATTGGCGAACGAGCCAATTCTCATCGAGCGCACGATTCACCAAAGAAAAGAGTTCATTATTTACGGAGGCACGTTCAATGGTGCTATCAGAAAATGCCAAGCCTAATGAATCAAGAAGTTGAACGACTTTATTAAAACGAGATATTGATTGCTCAACAGGAATGGCATTAATGACGCGAGCAAAGTCCCTTGATTTACGCTTTGCCATGTCCGTGATTTGCTCATCAGAAATGGCGTAGCTGTAGCCGTGTTCTGTCAGTCTTTCATGCGCATCATTCACGGCACGTGCGGCTTCAATCGAATCACGTGCTTTTAAAATATCAGTGTAAGCGCGCGTCATATGACGAGTGAACGAGCCGTTACGGTGTAATGACTTAGGCAAGTCAAAACAAGGGTTAGAAGTAGGGCGCGTAACAAAATCTGATGTGTCGTGTGAGTAGATTGGTGCTGCCATTGCAGACGGAGGAATTTAGATGTATCAAAGTGAACTGTTAGATGCCTATAAAAAGGCTCAGAACTACGTACAAGACAAACAAATAGCAGCTGATTTGAATGTGCAAGCGTCTAGAATTAGTGAAATGCGCAAAGGAAAGCGCTATATCTCTGATACAGAAGCAGTTTTTCTGGCGAAAGCATCAGGAATAGACCCAGAGATGGCATTGTTAGGTTGTCACGCTGATCGCAACGAGAATCCAGAGATTCGCGGCATGTGGGAAAACATTGCAAAAAAGTATAACGGGCTTGGATTAGCAGGAATTTCAATGGCTTGTGGTGGCTTGGCTATGGTGATTTCGAGCCCATCAGAATCATTATTACAGTGCGCATTATGGGCCCTTATGTTTAATGCAGTTGCATATCACTTATTTATAAAATGTCCCGCTTTTGAGGGACAGTTCAATGAAGTATCACGAAATGACAAAAAACTATATTTTTCGTGAATTTGAATGTGGTTTAAGCGTTGAGGAAGCAGCTGAACTTTGTTTAAAAAGTGTGAGGACGGTCAAACAGTGGGATAAGGGAAAAGCCATTCCACCGGAGTGCAGAAGGCTGATGCGCATGAACAAGGGCAGGGAACTGAGCATCTGCGATGATTGGGAAAACTTCGTAATGAGGCATGACCGCCTAGAACTACCGACTGGCCAGCGGGTTACAGCTCAACAAGTCTTGATTGGCGTAGCATTGTTAGAGTTAGGCGCTTCAAATGATATGGCAGTTGCTCACCAAATCCTGAAGTATGCGAGAGTGTTAAAGAATATGGTATAAAAAAAGGCTCCGAGTGGAGCCTGTATGATTCATCAAAACATTTAATGCCAACAACCTTGTCCATTAAAGTAAGACGGATCACGAGGTAATTTGCGCAGCGTACTTTCATCTTGTAAGTAACGCTTCTCGAAATTTGCTCGTTTAGCTCCCCAAGCAGGTAATTCTCTAAGTACGCTAATTACTCCTTGAATCTCTGGAGTATCAAAACCATATCCACGAGACAAAAGGTCTTCTAAGACTGGATAAAGATCCTTATAAATGCGGTTTGCATCAGCTTTTGAGTCTAGTTGGCCTTTCATCTTCATTAGAAGAGAACCTAGAGGGGATGCCTTTCCTAACTGTTCAAGAATTGCGTTCATTAGCTATTACCTTCGCTATGTATACATTAAGTATTAACTGAATAAAGAATACAAAATAGTAATCATCAGGAAGAGTCTGGTTACTATAAAGTATCATTGGACAAACATTTTCAACGATGGTCATGAGCACAAAGCTAACGCCAATGTAGGTTCGAATTTTAGACTTGATTACATCAGCGCCCATAAACACTGTAAACAAAGTCACAATTACCGCATATGTAATCAATGTTGAAAAGAAAGAAATTACTTGTTCTAAGACACTAGCTACCATGCCATAAGCATTCAGAAACGCAGAACCGACCGTTAAAAATGCGAATAGTACGATCGCTTTCTTTTGGTTATTAATATTTCGCACAACTTATACCTATTGTTGAAATGACTGGAAATTATATTAAAAACCTTGAGCGTTTTTAATCTCAATGGCCGCAAATAGTTATTTTTACTACAAAAAAACACCAAAGTACTGATTTAAATTCACCCCATAACACTATGGTTGCATATTGATGAGCTCTCCTAATTATGATGTGCATAATGATGCCAAATGTATCGGGACAATATTAGACAATGAAACTTGGTGATAGGAAATTCATGCTAAGGCGTATTATGGGCCCTTATGTTTAATGTAGTTGCATATCACTTATTTATAAAATGTCCCACTTTTGAGGGACAGTTCAATGAAGTATCACGAAATGACAAAAAACTATATTTTTCGTGAATTTGAATGTGGTTTAAGTGTTGAGGAAGCAGCTGAACTTTGTTTAAAAAGTGTAAGGACGGTCAAACAGTGGGATAAGGGAAAAGCCATTCCGCCAGAGTGTAGACGGCTGATGCGCATGAACAAGGGCAGGGAACTGAGCATCTGCGATGATTGGGAAAACTTCGTAATGAGGCATGATCGCTTAGAGCTTCCAACTGGCCAGCGAGTCACGGCTCAACAAGTGTTAATTGGTGTAGCATTGTTAGAGTTAGGCGCTTCAAATGATATGGCAATTGCTCACCAAATCCTGAAGTATGCAAGGGCCCTAAAGGAAATTATGTAAAAATGGCTCCGATAGGAGCCCTTTTTTTGACTTATCTATTTTCTTCGTAATCTTTCACTAGCCGTATTTTGGGGAGAATTGATAGTCCGAGCGATCCCAACGAATTGCTTCATATCTCGCAAAAAATCTGGGACATTTTGAGTGTCAGCCTTGACATCATGAAAGCTAAAGAAGTTTCTAGCTAGCTCTTTTTTAAGTAGAGTACGTTCTTGTATATCTAACTCAGATAGGTAAGCACCTATACTTGATAACTGAGTGCCTCTTTGTCTATAGAGATTCTCTTTATTACGGTGACTCGCTGACTCTTTTAGCAAATAGATAAAAGGTCCGGTCAAAAGTGTAATGGTAAAAAATCGCACTAGGAACCACTGGGCTGTCAACTGTGAGTCAGAAGTATTACTTTCTCCAAAGAAACCTAAGTAACTGTTAAATAAATATAGAGAAAAGAATATAACAAATATTAAACCAAGCACACCAAATAATCTAAGATAATCTGCTGTTACCTGCTCTTTATCTGCTTGAATTCGATTAGAATTAGATTGATGAGCATTACTAATGTCACCTAAAATACCCTGAATTTCTAACTTGTGACTTTCAAACTGAGAAATTTCTTTGTCTATTCTATGATTTATATTTCCAATTTGTGAGTCGAGTAATTCATGAAACATATCAGTCGATTTCTGAGCTGATAACTGAATTTCATTGATACTTGCTCTAGTTTGTTTCGTAACTGTGTCTAGATTTGTACGTTGTTGACTAGAAAAATTCTTATCAATTTGTTCTATTAGACCCTGTGTTATATTGTGAATGTTTTCTTCTTTTATTTTAAATTTATTATTAAAGTCTTTAGTTTTAATCTCGAAATTTTCTAATTTACTTTCTAATTCCTTTAAAATATCCTTCTTTGCCGAAATTATATCAGTAATACAATTTTCTTGAAGTTCATTTACCTCCTTTTTTATATCACCTACATATCCTCCATTTACATCCGACATAGATTGTAAAGTTAAATATATATGAGATTGTTCGATATGATAAACAACATCATGGTAATTTTTTATTAAAATTTCCATCACTTCTTTTGCTTCAAATAACAATTGCCTATTATCGTCATTTTTTCTTGAAGCAACTTTTAAACTTGAATAGAACTTATCTATTTCAATGTCATATCTAGCTAGTCTCATCTTCAAACGAGTAATTTTTTCAAAGAGTTTAAACGTAGAGTATTTGTCCAAATCTTTATCAAAAAGATCCAAAAATTCGTATGGATATATATCTCCAACATTTAATCCTAACAATCCCGCAGCAGCATTTAATAAATTGTTATCTTTAAGTTCACTAATTGTGATCCAAATAGGTTTGACTCTCGAAATCTCTATTAAAGCACAACGTAAATACCTATCACTGTGTAAATCTTTACTCTTATCCATTTATGTAACTTCACCTTGATTTATATGAAAGTGTTTGAGCATATTATGAGGGATAAATATCAATCACTCAATAATTAAGTGTTGTAATTACGATTAATTAATCGTAATTGATTTGTACTTTGGCTAAGGTAATTTCGAGTCCGTCAGAATCATTACTACAGTGAGCATTGCATTTGAGCACTAAGAACACTTTAAAGTGCATCATGAACGATTGGAGCTACCCACCGGACAGTTAGCAACAGCACAACTAGTTTTAATTGGGATTTCTTTGCTAAAAATCGTCTCATTGACGGACGTAAAAGCGGCGGGACAAGTTTTGAAATATGCAAGGCTTTAAGGAAATGATCTACAAAAGGCTCTATGTGGGAGCCTTTTTACTTATGAATTCGAAAGTTTAAAAATACTTACTTAAGTCGATTTCGACTGTCTTATCTATGAAGTCAGACTGTATGCGGTAATCAGTTGACCTAAGTGAAGTAATATTAGAGGGCTTGAAATAACGAGCGTTGAATAAATCCTCAGGACAATTATCGAGAAAGGTACTTTGTATCACGCATCTCGCAAATTCCATAATACCTCTTATATTAGTTAAGGACTCAGAAAACAGGTCAAGCAGTTCATCGGTCTCAAAATCATGAGGTGATAGTTCAAAAGAAGCACCTCTATTAGACTTTGAGTAGCGCCAACCTTGAGAGAACTCGGAGTGCAAAATACCATTGAACGTTCTTACAATATCTGTGGATTTGTCATCGTTTGGCATGAGAGCAACGAGGTCTCTATCAGAAATTTCAAAACGGCTAAGACGGCCGTTTGAGTCATATGCTTTCCATTCTAAGTCTTTTTGTATGAACTTGTGAGCGAACCAAAAACAATTCAATGCTGAGCGAAAAAGGTAACAGTTAGCAGGCATATGATTATGTGCCATTAGAGATAAAGAGGAGTTGAGAAGCTCTAAACCTCGATTTAATTGTATTACTGAATCTAAGATCCAAGGATATTTATTATTAACCTGAGCATTATTTTTTTCCCAGATTCCGGATGCAGAATCTACTAAATAAAAAAATATTTTGAAAGTATTATTAAAGTCTTTATCAAATCTTTCATTATATCCAGCATAACTATCTAAATAGTTGCAGCTGTCTAGACGAATAAATTTCTGTATATCTTTCAATTTCATTTAAATACCAACAAGACCATTAATTAGATAAGGACTTAAACTTTTCTAAATTTTCCATTGCAGCCAAAATAGATAGTATTTGATCGTTATCAATACCTTTTTTCTCTGGGATAGCTTCGAATTTCTTGGCACTCTCGAAGATTATCGCTGCGTCATCATCAGAGGCAGGTGAGTCAACCACTGAGTCATCAGGTTCTAATGATGATTGTACTGATTTTAAGGCATTGAATACTTCGTAAAAACTATATGTTTCTGAATTTTTAAAGTAGGTGCTGTAATAATGTTTAGCTTTACTTAAATTGCCCTTGAGAACATGTATTGAGGCTAGCTCATCAGTTGTAAAATGCAAACTTGAATATGGTTGAGATATGCTATCAAAGATAGTAATTAATCTTTTAGATACAGTTTGTTCTAATTTAGATAAATCTGTTTTTTTCTCTTTTAAAGATAACAAGTCATTCTTCAAAATAAGTGTGTTTCGATAATCACTCTCGTGTGAGCTTAGCTCTTTCCGAAGCTTCTTAACGTATGAGTTTTCACCTAGTTCTTTAGATATATTGATCTGATTTTTAAAGCTATCTACAACAGTTTTATGCTCATTAATAGCTAGACTCTTTTCGTGAAGGTCAAGTGTAAAGCGATAAGTGCCGTAGTTTATACCACATGTAAGCAAGGAAGTGACTATCGCAACGAAAGCATGGGTTTTATCAAGCATTGAAAAAATATTTACAGTTACAAGGGTTTACACAATAACTTAATCTAAGGAATATGTCACCAGTGACATACCTTTTAATGAATAGAAACCATACGTCCTATGTTCAAGTCTTGTGACACACCAACGGTTATCTTTTTAAGCTCACACATGTCAGATGCGGGTTTTAGATCTTACTGACTAGCGCTCAAGCACTGGCGCACTAAGTTTGTGGGTACATGATTACATAAAAGCTGGACTTACCTCAGTCATATCGATTGAAGTTTAACTGTCAGTGTGGCTTGTGAATAAAGTGAACGTTGTTAGTGTAACGTTCTCGTTGCTTTGGTGAGTATTCATTGACTCTAGGTTTACCGTTGAACAGAACAACATAAAACTCACCCCATTTCCTGATACCAATAAGATAGTGATTCTTTGGTATCTTTATCCAGTTCTTTCCATTATCGAAACTATACTCAGTGAAACCAACCAACTTAACTCGTTGGAAGGACCCACACTCAAAAGCGTTAATCATTCCTCGAAATTTACTGTGCCTATGTTCACCATCACGAAGTAAAGCGGGGACATCGATGCTCTTCCCGTATATGTCTAAACCGTCAGAGTCGAGTAGGTGGCCAACGTGGCTTTTTACGTATCTAATCAGCATAAAATCACCAATACTGTATATATATACATATACTAGCAAAGGTTGCTCTATTCTATAAACCAAAACCTCCGATATTGACAAAAAGGTTGAAAAAGAAGCCTGTGATCTATTCAGCAGGTTATTCATGTGCAATTGATTTTACATGTGATTTTAATGAGAATTCGCGCTAAGAAAATCACAAAAGATATAAATACACATCCCAAGGAGGAAAACTAGAAGATGAAATATACCCCTCTAATAATTGCCCTTAATGCAGTCTCAGGCCTTGCATACGGCCAGACATCTGCATTTCACGACTACACTCCAAATAAACCTGCGAATCGCACAGCTAACCAAACAACGAATAACAACCAAGTAGTAGTCTCACTACCTAATAACTACGATGTTTCTGACATACTGAAAGTCGAGATTAACGATTACAGTTATCTAAGTGTCCACTATTTGAATAAGACTACAGGAAGAGAGGATGACGTGTGGTGTGCTAGATACACAGATTCTGGACTAGAAAAAACGGAAAATGCCTTCAAACCTGTCACAAGACCTCTATGTGAAGCAGGTATCGCTGCATTCGAGAAAACGACAAACTGAGTTGGATAAAAATGGTCAAGTTGATTTGACCCGAGAAATGTTTAGTAAGCAAGTTGTTAAAGTAGGGAATATTGCGATGTGTATCGAGAATAGGTCGTTAACACATTTAGCAAAGCGTTAAAAACATTATATTTCCTACGTCGGTTGACCTCGACAGTTAGACAGGCCGGACCCTATTAGCGATGGGGTTCGGCTTTTTAACACCTGTCACCAGTGACATACCTTTTAATGCATAGAAACCATACGACCCGTATTCAAGTCTTTTAACACACCGACGGTTAGGTTTTCGTGTTCACACATTTCAGATGCAGCTTGTTTTAGATCTGATTCTCTATCAGCAGGAACCCAGATAGTTACCTTCTTAAATCCTTGTGATTTCATCTTTTCTTCGTATTTCTTATTTCTACTCATTGAAAGTCCTCCTAACTCATAAGCATTTGATCATATGAGATCGATCGGTGCAAGACTCACTATCGTTCAAACACTGGCGCACTTCGTTTGCAGGTACCTAAAAACAGCGAACCTTGATAGTTCGGTGGAATTTACCCCCGTAATACAGATACGGGGGTTTTGACCTCCCGCCGCACGTCGCGCAATCGTCCTAGCCCGTCCTCACTTGCTCCGCGCTTTGGTCGGCAGTCAAACCAAATCAATATAAATAGGGGAAAGCCTTGCTCGGCACTCGCAAAGCTTTGGCGTTGATAGTTCAGATGTGTTCCAGTGGGTTTGCGCGCCTCTGTTGTGGTGAGGCTCTGCAAGGCGGGCTTGGCAGGAAAGTAGGGCGGCGGCTCCCAAGTAGGATTGGACTGCTAACCGCGCCGATTTGATTGTTACGCTATCTTGAATTGTGTGGGCGGCTTGGTGCCTCGTCGTCGCTTCGCAACTCCTTATATCTCGGTGACTCCCTTCGGTCGGGGCGATGCCCAATCCGTGCTAACCTTATATCGCTTTACTCATGATTCTTTTTCTCTTTCAAATAATCACACAGCTTTCCTAGGCCACTGCGAAAGAGATCGTAAACAATGATAGTGATGATCGCGTTCATCATTGAGAGGTGGTCGAACAGCTCGATGATTTCGACCAACTGCCCATGTGTCACATATTCGTTCATTAGGTTTCGTCTCCGCCAAAGATACCGCCAACGGGCTTAAGTTCTATGTCTTGCTCTTGTACTTGTGCGAATTGCTCGTAAGGGGAACAAGTCACGTAAAAGTTCGATTCACCGCTAGACAGCTGGACAAGGCAGTCGTCTAGATAATCCATTTGAATACCTAGCTTTTTAAGAAACGAGTCATCGAGGTAGCTAACACCTCTCGGTGTTATTACCTCAAAATGGACACTCACTCGAATTGAGTTGGGTTTGTGCCAACGCTCAACCGCAGACACATAGATGCTTTCGGAGTTGGATAGTGGGAACCAAGCCGGAACGTTGCCTATGTCATGATAAGGCCGAGTCCCGCAATCAGTGCCCGTACAGTTAGAACGACCAGAACCCACGACAGGATGACCCGCAGAACCTTGGTTATGATGAGCTTCACCTTGTGGAGACGATACCGGATTTTGCTGCGTAGCTTGATAAGGCTGCGTTCCTGTTTCAGTTGACGCCTCAGAACCAGAAACCATATTAATAATTGCATAAGTGATATACCCAAATGAAAGCACGACCAGAGCCATAGCTGCTAAGAATTTAGGGTTTAGAAAGATGTTCTTTCCAAGACCCGCTTTGGTGATTTGTCCCGTAACGGTAGAGGCGTAGAGCAGGTGAACATCAAGCGGAACCTTGAGGTTGTATACCACATCGTCTTTGCTTGGTTTGGTGACGGTTCGTGTTGGGTCATGCTCTAAAATTCGAGGCTTACGATTAGAGAAAAAGATCCCGTCTTTACCTTTGTGTTGTTTGGCCAGCTCGGCCACGCCTTTAAGCTCTTTAGGAACTTGGGCGAAGTCGGGCGTTAATAAAACAATGTCCCAGTTGTAGTGGCGGTGCTCCATAAAAGCGTTGTTGAAGTTCTCTGGGTAGATAATCCGTCCTTGCTCATCAAAACGTGTACGCTGACAATCGTCTATCTCGCCGTTGTCTAGTGTTGATGTGTCCACAGTCAGCCAGCGTGAGTGGAATAACTCAGAAAAGCCCTCTGGTAGATGAGACTCAAAGTCAGTGAAAGGGCGCTTGTGTATGTTGGCCATCTTAAAGCCAGCGTTGGTCGAGAAGATTTGCTGACATTCATCAATAAGGATGAAGGCGCCAATCGGAGCCCAACAGAAAAAGTACTTCCAAAGTTCGAAGCCTTCGGGATTGCGCGAGCTGATACGAATGAGGCGAGCACTGTCCGGAAACTTTTCCCCCAGTCGTTTCTCGATAATGTCGAGCGGCTGCATACCATGAATATTGGTGATGCAAACTCGACCTTCTCGAAGGGCTGGCAGTAAGTCGAACCATACTGCACACGCTGATTTATATGAGCCGCCGTGGCCATATCTAAATGAAGTTGCCATTGAATCACCAGTTAAAGAAACGCATGACTAAGGACGTCGCAAACGCATCGAAAATTATGCGTAGTCCTCCTGTCACGTTGTATTGAATGAGGATGTAACGAACATCAGAAGGGAGCGCATTGAAATGAGATTCAACCAGCGTGTAAACGCCATACTCTGATAGCAAGGTTTGAGCAATTTTCAGCGCTAACTGAATCGATGAGATTTTTAGTTCTAGCCAAAGAGACAAAAACCAAAGCTGCGCGTAGTCAAAGCAATTGATGATCCAATCCGGTATGTACTGGATGAACTCGACCATGGTTTGGCCGACGTTGGCGATAAAATCGAGCGCTGAATAAATGAAATCCACGTTATTTACTCCGTTGACCAAACAAGATGTAGAGCGCAATGAGCGCGCAGATAAAGAGAATGACAGGGCGAACGTAAGGCGAAACGTCATCAAAACGCTGTAGGCCAGAATCAACCTTGGTGCCTTTAACGGTGAAAGACCGATCGCTTAACGAGCCGTTATTGAAGTTGGTACCGATAGAAACCAGACCTTTGATTTCATTAACGTAGTCTTCAATTGAGCGAGTTTTCTCTGCGATGGTTTCATTGATAGCGATGAAATCAGACGAGGCGAAGATTTGCTCAGGCACATCATCACCGTAAGGGGAATTGAAACCAGAGCCTTTAAGCAGTTCTTCGATACCATCAAGGCTATTACCCAATTCGCCAATCGAATCACCTAAGCCTTGTAAGTCTTCACGGACACCCTTAGTTGCATTGGTGCTCTTATTGACCGCTGTTGTAATGTCGCCATTGGCTTGTTGGATAAGCGCTTTAGTGTTGTTGTATATCTTGTTGTCATTGATTTGCTGTTCTTGTGTCGCTTGCGTGTTATCGACAAGCGAGCCTTTGACTGCAATCAACTCATTAACGATAGCGCCTTGAGTTTCATTGATGTCTGAATTCAAATCATGAAGGGCAGTGTTAATATCTTTGTTAAGTCCTGTAATGGCGCTGACAACTGCCGTGTCTGTCGATTCATCTGTGTCGGGTTCTTCCACATCCGGCTCATCTTCTACGTCAGGTTTGTTGAATGTATTGGTCGAGTCATCAGGCAAGACACTAGGATCTTCTATAGGGCCTGTTGGGTCATCGGGGTCATGGGTTGGATCCGTTGGGATAATTGGCTCATCAGGTCCGTTCGTACCCCAGAATAAAGTACCGCCATCACACTGATTTCCTGTGAATTCGAAATTACCGTGACATAAGGTGTTTTGCGTAAACTCCCCAGAATCAACATCAGTGCAAAGCGTGCTGTCGCTTGGAATACGAGAGAGTTCGCAACGAGTCGCGCCAAAGTCACCATAACAAGCCCCCGTGACTTGTTCGCCGTAAACATAAGCCAGCCACTGAAGGCGTCTTTCGTCCCCCGTTGACTGTTTGAATTGGCAAGCATCCATACATGAACCGTCTGGATTTGCGCCGTATTCGCATTGAGATTTACACCTCAATGTTGAAGGATCGAATTCACTGTTTGCAGGGCAACGAACCTCTGAATAAGAAAGAGCAAGTGAATTGTCACAAACTGTCTCATAAGGATAGCGAGCGTTAGCATAAGTTACCTTCTGAAATGTGCATGAACGAATAAAATCATGCTTCATAAAACAAGCGTTCACCTGATTAGGATCAACCCATTCGCCCGTGGAGCCGCAGCCCGTCATGTGCCTATAACTAACATAAGCTTCTAAAGCGAACGTTAAATTACTGAAACATAGAACAAAAAGGACAATAGAAAAGCGCAGAAAATGAATCATTGTCTGAAACCAATAAAAAAGGGAGCCGAAGCCCCCTTGATTAACTGATTAGTGAGTATTGATGCCACTCACAAAGCCGTGGAGAAATGCCCCCGCAAAGGAAATACCCAGAACGATAGCGAGAACATCCCCAAGTAAGTTACCAGATAAAGGAGGCATTAAAACGTACCGTTACTTGCGAAGGAAACCCACAATCATATTGACGCCAAAGCCCAGTGCAGCCATACCAATCAGGCCAGCAACGACTAGAGCCACATTACTTTGACCACCACTCACAGCAGTGTTAATTGAACCAGTTAAGTCTGGTGTATCAGCAAAAGCTGGAGAAACAGAAGCAAGCATAAGCGCTGAGCCTACGGCTGTTTTCTTGTTTACGACTGCGTGTTTTACGTTATTTACAACAAGTTCTAGTTTTTTCATTTGAATTACCTTTTACTCATAAGGCGAACAACACGACCTACCCAATGACCGACAAACATGTTGATCAAGAGCACGCCACTGACATATAGGAACAAGTCACCATTGAATAGGACTGGGTCCTTATATTCTTGATACTCCACCGCTGAAATCAGTATGTATTCTTGGCAATTGTCGACGTGAGTCTTCGTCGCTTTTAAATTGCCGTACTGGTTAACAACGGTGACGCATACAGACATTTTTTCTAACCTTGAACTGATTTCATTGAAGCTTCGAAGTGCTTCTTAATTTCTGCATCAACAGGAATAAGCGCTGTCACGATGGCACCCGCCAATGGATCTTCTGGGTTGATTTCAAGTTGCAATTGGTACTCACGACGAGGAACCAAAGCACCGGTGCGCTCAAGGAGCAGGGCGTATTCATGATCAATCATCAAAGGTTGATCCCATTGTGGGTTTACGTCACCAGATTCGCCGATGGTGCGACGCTTGAATTTCTCCGAGTTAATTTCACGTAGTGGACGTGAGATGTTCAGTTGAGCACTGTCACCACGTGCCGAGTTCCAAGTGATGTCCATTCCTAGGACAAAAACAGATTTAGCCATTTGTTAGGTCTCCAATATGTGAGTCACCAACTTGCCGTAGGTATCGGGGAAGGTGAATTTGGTTCCATCACGGACGAGCGAGCCGACAACGGTTTCGATGTCGCCCTCATGGAATTCGATTAAAGAGTTCAGGATTTTCCCGTACTGGCGACGCATCCAGTGAGCCGAGGCCAACAGGTCGAGCGCCGCACGTTTAGTCGGGACAGGTTTTGTATTGAATTGTTTTGCAGTAGAAATCGACGCCGCGAAGTCGTTGATGGCCGCGAATGCGCCAGCAGGATTCAACAGCACATCGATGTTCCATTTTTTAAGTTCAACTTCTGAGCGGTACCAAACCAAACCCGTGTTCGCGAGTTTCTGCTCAAGAGCCTTGTTGTAGATACGCCAGTAGATGCGAGAAGTACGAGAGCCGACAGAGTATTGCTCTTTGGTGTAATCAGGACTGCCATCACGAAAGCCCGCAATCGTATGGTCAACATGCAGAACCGGATTACGGCCACGCTCAGCCGTACGGAAAGCATCATCATTCCAAGCTTTGCGCGCGTATTCACAGTCAAAGATACCGTCGTAATCATCGTAAGCGAGATCGACACGCGCGAGCGTTTGAACACCAAGAACGTTTGTCAGCCAATCATGCAGCGACCAAGGCGCGCGACGGGCAAACACATGCTTACAACCAGTGCCATTGATTTGGAAATGCACCGTGTCATTGTTGCCACCGATACCCACGAAACCACAGAAGTCTTCGCCATCTGGTGAGGTCAACTTCATAGACTCAGAATAGAACTGAAAGCCAAGGCCACGAGGTGCAGAAAGAGACAATCCAAGCACTTGATTAGTGAAAATGCGCAAGCAATCTTCTAGATAATTGCGGTAACAGATATCAAAGGCGCTGTTGTACGCTTCAATCTCTTCGGCAGTGCCCGCGATGGTCGAATTAAATCGAGGTGGAGCAGGGAACTTGGGTGCCTTGCAGTGACGCTGTAACAGAGATTTAGGTGCTAAACCTTTGTATTCCTCATGCTTGTGCAGACGTTGAATCGCGTTGTGACAATGGCGTAAGTCCTTGACTGCAAATGTAAAACATAGGTAGTCAATATGAACAGACTGCTCATCGAATTTCTTAAGGATGTTAGTTGCAGTAGTCATCGAAGACCCCTAAATCAACGCGTTCTTGGTAAGTGGTGTTGGTGATAGATACCAACTCGTAAGAGACAAATTCAGACGAAGCCCAAGATTCAAGATGAGACATAGACTTAAGCAAATCCCATTCTTCACAGCCTTTGACCAACACAGAAACCGTGTAATCAGGCAACAAATCGTAATAGATGGTTTGGGCTTCGTTCATGGGTTATGCCTCTGAGCTAGACTCAGTTACGGCGTCACGCTTTACTGCAAGTTGCTCCTCAATCTCAAAGGCGCGAATAACCGCATCACTGACAGGCATTGAGAAAAGTTCACAGATTGATGCATAGGCATGCTGACAGGCTACAGATAGAAAGATTTGACGGTTGTCTACATCTCGAAGGACTACCCAAACTTCACCGTGTTGGTCAATTTCAACAACATGTTCAAGTTGACTCGGTAACACATACGTTTCTTGTGAGTAGTGAACACCGATATCACAAAATGAAATTCGGATTCTATAGGCGTTTTGATTACCAAAATGAGTAAGACGAAGATTTCCGAAATCTATAGAACGTATTGAAGGGTTATGAGGATTAACCTCGATTAAGCTAGAGAATTTTGACATAGAAACCACCTTGACTAGTTAGGAGTGACCACCAAGGCCAGACGAAAGCGTCAAGGGCAAACGCCCAAACCAAGGTGGTCAGATTCGATTTATCGAAACTATAAATTCGAAAAATCGAATCTACAAGATGCGAAAAATCGAACTTATACAGCTAGAATGGAAGAATTAAGGAGGTGCACATGTACGCCAATGAACTATTAGATGCCTACAAAAAGGCTCAAAACTATGTACAAGACAAGCAGATTGCACACGATTTGAATCTACAGCCGAACAAAATCAGCAAAATGCGCAAAGGAATTCGCTATGTGTCTGATGAAGAAGCAGTTTTTCTAGCACAAGGTGCAGGAATAGACCCAGAAATGGCATTGTTAGGTTGTCACGCTGACCGCAATGAAAATCCGGCGATTCGTGGCATGTGGGAAAACATCGCAAAAAAGTATAACGGGCTTGGATTTACAGGAATTTCAATGGCTTGTGGTGGCTTGGCAATGGTGATTTCGAGCCCAATGGAATCCTCAATTCAGTGCGCATTATGTATATTATGTTAAATGGAATGTCA
>NZ_JAHGAH010000849.1:0-1071 GCF_030248475.1 Vibrio sp. D173a | reverse complement strand
GTTGAAATTCTGCTGACTAAACCATCTCGTGATGGTGCAGGCGCAGATCCATACCTTGTGTTAACTCTAGAGAAAACTCGTATTGCTAGCTACAACATTCATGGCTCTGATGGCCAGCTACCTGTAGAGGATTTCTCGCTTACGTACACCACGCTGACCAAGGTTTACTACCAAGAAGGCGACGGCGGTAAGATCGAGAAAGGCGATATGGTTAAGTTCGATTGTACCACAGGCAAACTTGAGTCTAAGGCGGCTTAATTTTGATTAACAGGGAGAAGTAACGTGGCTTTAAATTCACAACACAAACGTGTTAGCAAAAACCGGGTAAGTATCACTTACGACGTTGAAACCAATGGTGCGGTAGAGAACAAAGAACTGCCGTTTGTTGTAGGTGTTATTGGGGATTTTTCTGCGCATAAAGAAGATCGCGAAGATTTAGAAGAGAGAACGTTTTACCAGATCGATAAAGACAACTTCGACACGGTTCTGAAACGTGTAGGCCCAGAGCTAAAGCTGAAAGTAGATAACACGCTACAAGATGACGATAGCCAATTTGAAGCCGCTTTATCTTTCTCTTCACTGAAAGACTTCGAGCCAGATGCTCTCATCGAGCAAGTTGAACCATTGAACAAACTTGCTGAAACACGTCAACAGCTTAAAACGCTCCTTTCAAAGGCGGACCGTTCTCGTGATTTGGAGAAGCTATTGAAAGAAGTACTACAAAGTGCCGATCAGATTAACGCACTTTCTAGTGAGTTGGGCGTAGAAAGCAAAGGAGATGAGTAATGAGTTCTGTACTAGAAAGCCAAACGGGTGGAGAAGCAGAAGCGGCATCGGCGAGTCTATTAGACAGAGCAATTGCAGCAACAAACCAAACCCCGGCTGATACAACCAAAGAACTGTTCTCAGTCCTCGCAGAACAGGCTCTTAGTGGTACGGTAACCTGGGACAAAAACGTTTCTAAAACAATAGAAAACGCGATCGCCCAGATCGATCAACAGATGTCTAAGCAACTTTCACGAGTGATGCAAAACGATGAATTCCAGAGGCTTGAAGGCTCTTGGCGCGGTT
>NZ_JAHGAH010000848.1:0-1327 GCF_030248475.1 Vibrio sp. D173a | reverse complement strand
GCCCCTGTCTTCTCTGAGATCATGAAAGGCGCGCTGCAAATTCTTAATGTACCTGCTGACGAAAACAAGTTTCAAGAATAGAGCGAATCAGGATTCGATATGAGTAATTGCCTAACACTATCTAGCTTACTAGCCCCATGGGGAGCATTTGATGACGCCACACTGGCTGAAATCGAAGTGACGCATCTGGAGCTAGATAGCCGAGCCGTGCGCTCGGGAGACATTTTTGTCGCTGTTATTGGTCACGCTGTGGATGGCCGCCGCTTTATTGATAAGGCTATTGAGCTTGGTGCTAGCGCCGTTATCGCACAAGCGTGTGAAGAGCATGCTCACGGCAGTATTGAGCAGCGAAATGGTGTCACCATTGTTTATATCCAAGACCTGAACCAAGAGCTATCAGCGCTTGCTGGGCGTGTTTATCAATCCGATGCTACTCAACTGATTGGCGTGACAGGGACCAATGGCAAGACCACGATTACGCAGCTTATCGCGCAGTGGCTTGATTTGGTTGGTCAGCGCTCAGGCGTTATGGGCACAACAGGGAATGGCTTTCTTGATGATCTACAAATCGCCAAGAATACCACCGGCAGTGCAATTGAAATTCAGCGTACGCTGAGTGAGCTAGCCGCTCAAGGTGCTGCTTATACTGCTATGGAGATCTCATCGCATGGCTTGGTTCAAGGGCGTGTTAAAGCGCTTAAATTTGCTGCAGGCGTTTTTACTAACCTGAGCCGTGATCACCTCGATTACCACGGCACGATGCAAGAGTATGCGTTAGCGAAGCAGAGTCTCTTTACTAAACATCATTGCCAACACGCCATTATTAATGCCGATGATCCAGTGGGTTTGGCATGGCTATCCGAATTATCTGATGCTGTGGCTGTATCGCTGAGTCCAATCACTGACCGTACCAATGCGGTCTGGGCACTCGATGTGGCTTATGCAGAAACCGGGATCCGCATGGACTTCGACGGGGCTTGGGGCACAGGTTGTCTAGAAGTACCGCTGATTGGTCAGTTCAATGCCTCTAATGTATTGGTGGCGTTTGCGACGTTGTTAGCGCTCGGTATTGATAAGCAACAGTTAGTTGAGAGTGCGCCAAGATTACAGCCTGTGATTGGGCGCATGGAGTTGTTCCAAGCAGCGCAAAAAGCCAAAGTCGTTGTTGACTATGCACACACGCCAGACGCTCTTGAAAAAGCATTAGCCGCTCTGAGAGTGCATTGCTCAGGAAACTTGTGGGCGATCTTTGGTTGTGGCGGCGATCGCGATAAAGGCAAACGCCCAATGATGGCAGAAACCGCAGAGCAGTTCGCCGATAAGATCA
>NZ_JAHGAH010000847.1:0-1508 GCF_030248475.1 Vibrio sp. D173a | reverse complement strand
CGTCCACTACAGAATAACGATCTGATTGTAGGCGCGGTTGGTGTACTTCAGTTTGACGTGGTTGTGGCTCCTCTTAAAGCGGAATACAACGTTGAAGCGATCTACGAGAGCGTGAACGTTGCAACAGCACGTTGGGTTGAGTGTGGCGACGCGAAGAAATTCGAAGAGTTCAAGCGTAAGAACCAGACTAACCTAGCATTGGATGGCGGCGATAACCTAACCTACATCGCACCAACCATGGTTAACTTGAACCTAGCGTCAGAGCGTTTCCCTGATGTTGAGTTCCGTGCAACTCGCGAGCACTAATCTTATTGATGACGGTGCCAACCCGTTGAGGTGGTGCTAGTCGAAGTGATTAAAAACGTCTATTGTTCTGCAATAGGCGTTTTTTATGTCTGGTCTTAAGGAGAGTGGATGTTTCAAGTGATTAAAAGATGGATTAAGCAGTACGATAAATGGTGTAAAGAGCTAGGGTTAACGCCGGAGAATACGCGTAGCTGCGCTTCTTATCGCAGTGATCCACAACCCGAGTCTAAAGATAAGCCATAATGTCGATACCGGTATTTGATACCCATTGCCATCTAGATTTCGACGCCTTTTCAACTGGCACTCAAGACGATCTTATGGCCGCTCAAAACTATCTCACAGCCGCGCAAGAGCAAGGAGTTGAGAAGGTCGTTGTCCCCTCTATTGGCAAAAACAACTGGAACACACTCGAACAGCTAAGCTCACATCACTCTAATCTTTACTACGCATTAGGTTTTCATCCTTACTTCCTAGCGACGGCTAATGAAGGTGATTTTGATCAACTTGAGCATCACTTAAGCGGTGCCTCTAAGCAGTGTATAGCGATAGGGGAGTGCGGTTTGGACTTCTTTGTAGATGTTGATATCGACAAGCAAGAGCGCTTTTTTGTTCGTCAGATTGAGCTTGCTACGGCTTATAAACTGCCGTTGATCATCCATGAGCGAAAGTCACACAACCGTCTTATTCAGCTTATCAAGCAGCAAAAATTTGCCAATGGCGGTGTGATTCATGGTTTTTCGGGCAGTGAACAGCAGGCTTTAGAGTGGATTCGCTTAGGTTTCTATATTGGGGTCGGTGACACGATAACTTACCCAAGAGCACAGAAAACGCGCACTACGGTCTCCCGTTTGCCCCTTGAATGGATGGTTTTAGAGACCGATGCTCCGGACATGCCGATAAGTGGTCAGCAAGGAAACATTAATCATTCCAAATATTTAGTTACGATATTAAATGAACTTGTTTCGCTTAGAAAAGAATCAAAGCAATCGATTGCAACGCAAATTTGGCAAAATAGCCATCTCCTATTCGGTATATGTGAATAAAATCCAAAGTTTTTGTTTATCGTTTGCGTAAATTACAGTTGTATCGTGATCCTCATCACATATGTAAATGAATGATACATGAATCTTATACGAAAGTGTGAAGGCGGCATTACTTTATTAGTGGTCGCATGAGTATAATTGCCAGCGCTTTATAGCCCC
>NZ_JAHGAH010000846.1:0-1219 GCF_030248475.1 Vibrio sp. D173a | reverse complement strand
GAGCTTTTCTGAAGGCAATGGCAGTCAGAAAATCGATCACGCAATGAAACTGCTCAGCATCTATGAGCGTGCAGTTAAAATCATGGCGAGCAATTCCCGTTCTCATTTTTCCGATACCGATAACTCTCCAGAGCAAGCCCTACTCTCCGATCTCTCAACCGAACTGCAACACCTGATTACCGAACTCGACTTCGAGGGTGAATCGGGTGATTTACTCGCTGATATCCGCGCTAAGCTGCTACTTGGTGTCTCCACTCAAAACCTGTTTGAACTGACGCTGCAAGTGTTAAAGCTGGTGATTGAAGGGACGAACCTAGAGCGCAAAAAGTCTGAGCAATTCATTGAACAACTTAATGCTTCTCTCTCTGCAAGCATTAAAACAGCGGATCAAAACAGCGATCAGAGTCAAACCTACTTTGAACACCGTCAAAGCCTCAACAATGAGCTGGGTAACTTAGTGGGTAAAAGCCAACAGTCTGTCGAGCAAGCTACCGATATCCATGTATTGAAGCAGTCGATAACACCACTGCTTAACGCGATTGCCTCGCTCTCTGAAAGGCTTAGTCACGCCGAGCAGAAAGAGCAAGCGCTAATTGATCGCATGAGCTACGGCAAAACGCAACTCGACTCTTTGTATGAAGTGACGCAAGACTACCGTCGACGCCTTGAAGATCAGGCGCAGCGTATGTTGCTCGACCCTCTGACTAAGGTCTACAACCGCACCGCGTTTACAGATCGCCTAGAACTGGAATACCGCCGTTGGATTCGAGCTCAACACTCGCTGCGTGTGGTGTTACTGGATATCGATAATTTCAAAGCCATTAATGACAGCTTTGGTTATACCGCTGGTGATAAAGCGCTGAAGATCATTGCGCGCACCATGACCAAAGAGCTATCGAAAACCGATACCGTGGCGCGTTTTTCTGGTGAAGAGTTCGTCTTGTTGCTGCCAGAACAGAATGATGAATACTGCCACCAAGTGATTCAGAGCATTCAAACACAAGTCAGCCGCCTGCCATTTAAGTTCCGCGACCAACAGATCACCATAACTCTCTGTGCCGCTAGCACTCAGTTTAGTGAGTCAGACACACCTGAAGAAGTACTGGAACGACTTAATCGCATCTTAAATAAGGCAAACCAGCGTGGTTCAAACCAGCTCGTTTGGCAATAACCTCTCCTAATTGAGAATTTATTTCTCTTTTTCAAATACTTATCACAT
>NZ_JAHGAH010000845.1:0-861 GCF_030248475.1 Vibrio sp. D173a | reverse complement strand
TTTCAAGCATATGTAGATGATTGAGAGCGGCACCATTGGCTGAGGTCATCAAATAGAGCAAAAAATCACTGGGATTTAAGCTTGTATGTAAGTAATTTAACAGATCCACTAATACGGATTCAGGGATATATTCACTATCCCTCTCTTTAAAGTATTCTGGTATCCACACGTGCTTATATATATCAGTTAGAACTAAGCCACTCTTGTTTAAATTGCCTAAATAAGCCAAAGCGGTCGCCCGGGGTGTTAGAGAAATAGAATCCATTACAACTGCCTTCCACTTTCTTCGCAAAATGTACACAAGACCATCAAGAACTCCTCCAGAATGCTTAGAAGATTGTATTTATATCTAAATATAATTCAAAAACTCAAGTTTATAAAAAATTACTGATAGGAAATTTTCTTATGAAACTATTGCTCAGAGCAGTACTCCTCCCTCTATTGCTAAATGCACTTTCTTTTGGTGCATTTAGCCAAGAAAATGAATTGAAATACTTCGTGGTACAGGGAAAGTTGACCCCTGAAGTCGCTAGATTATTAATAGAAAATCCTGCAGATCCAACAGCAGGTGCGCGCAAATCTATTAAGAGCATACCAGGAGCAATACTAGTTGATTACTACTTTGAGGTAGGAAGAGCACAAAATCTAGCTATTGTTGCTCTACCAGATAGCTCTATTGCTGCCGCTCTAGTCTATCAACGACTCTCTACTGGTGGATTGACCGACATTAAAGTCAGAGAGATTCTGCCTTCAAATAAAGTAAAAGAGATGCTTAAAGTTGCAAAGTCTTTGAATTAATTCTATCTAACTTTCACACTCTGATACGTATTGCGACGCAACCCCTTAACTTAGCTTCGCAAT
>NZ_JAHGAH010000844.1:0-1561 GCF_030248475.1 Vibrio sp. D173a | reverse complement strand
GAGAAGCTGGCTTTAAGTACCTCGTGCGCCCTATCACCCATTGCCTTACGCGTAGCTTGATCTGTAAGCAACATCAATGCAGCCTCATGGAGTGATTGATCTTCACCATTTATATAAGCCTTACCCGCACCTTCATCATTAATAAACTCAATCAGATCGTTACCACAATTTACACTGCCCAAAATAGGTAGTGACTGCACCATATAACCAAGCAATTTACCTGGAAAGTTATGTGCTTTATGTGTTTTTGCAAGTGAAAACAAGCCCACATCGACTTGAGTCAATACTTCTTTGTATGCCTCTTGGCTGATTGAGGAGAGAAGCGTTAGGTTATCGAGATTTTTTTTCCTCTTAGTTTTCTCTACAAGTTCAAATTCATCGCCCTGTCCGATAAAGAGAAAATGAGCCTTTGGATAAGCTTGCATGCTTTCGACCAAGCGCAATAAATTACCCATATCTTGCGCATGACCAATATTACCACCATAGAAGTAAACAACTTTATCATCCAGTTGGCACTGTTTTCTGATATCAATCAAGGAACAAGTAAAACTCTTAGGACTCACATCAGCCCAGTTTCGAAGAACCTGGAGGTTTTTATAGCTTGGGTGTAACTTTGAAAAATACGCTACATTGGCAGGTGACATTAAGCCAATAGTATCCGATGCATTGTAGTTCACCCTCTCAAAAAATCGAAAGTAATTTGCGATAGGCGATTTTGCAGATATCAACTTCTCGTCGATAACCCACTGCGGGAACATATCTCTTAAAACTAAATAGTTATACGTTCCACAATGGCGCTTAAACCAATGCATTAACGGTCCAAAGAATATGGATGGTGAGTAGTTCACACAAGCATCAAATGACTTAATACTATCAGCATCGTTAAGGGCCAAATAAGCATTCACTGACAGTAATGATTCACTGATAACTCTTTGAATCTTACCTTTGCCTCGCATTGGAGGATTACGAAAACGCCACACTTCAACGCCATCATAATATCCTTTAACCAAACGCTCTTTTTGTGGCCCATGGCTTGGAGTAATTATAATAGGGTCGTGACCGAGTTTTTTAAGCCCCAAAGCCAATTCATGAAACATTTTGGCGTGGACCAGAGTACTGTTGGGGAGGTAATCATCTGGAAATAAAGCAACTTTCACAGCTTAATATTCCTTCCAAACCACACGCTTAACATAATCAGTGTATGAATGAACAATACGAACGACCTTATCAGATACATTCGGCATGCTGTAATCTTCGACTTGACGTAGTAAGCGAGTTTCGCCTGACGGTTGTCCTTCAAGAACTTTCAAACCTTGCATTACGCGCTCAACGTCTAGACCAACCATCATTACTGACGCTTCTTCCATACCTTCCGGTCTTTCATGTGCTTCACGCATATTCAGAGCAGGAAAATTCATGATTGAAGACTCTTCATTGATAGTTCCGCTATCAGAAAGAACCGCTTTTGCATTCTTTTGAAGGTGGTTGTAGTCATGGAAGCCCATTGGTTTAAGTAGCTGAATATTCTTATGAAACTCTAACCCTTGAGCCTCTATACGAT
>NZ_JAHGAH010000843.1:0-870 GCF_030248475.1 Vibrio sp. D173a | reverse complement strand
AGGGTCAATGTCAGACGAGATACCACCAGAAGTCATAATCTTGATACCAGAAGCACCCATACCCATGTTCACACGAACTTCACGACGCATTTCATCTGGTGTATCAGCGATAGCGGTGATGTTACGGTCATACATTCGCTTCTCAAGAGCTTCGTCCCCTAGACCAGAAACAGGTCGCCAGTCAGCATGGCCTGCTGTTGGAGAAATTAAACGACCTACGTGGAAGATACGTGGTGCTTTGATTGTACCCTCACGCTCAGCAATGAACATAGAGTTGTCATTACCACCGATATCACGGACAGTGGTAAAACCAGACATTAGAGATTCATTAGCTGAATCGACTGCGCGATAAGCCATAAGGTCAGTTGGCTGTGCAATACCGAAATCGTCCATCTTCTTAGCTTCATTGAATCGTAGGTGCACGTGGGTATCAACTAGGCCAGGCATCAGTGTCTTGCCTTCACCGTCAATCACAGTGTGACCTTCAGCGTCTATGTTACCTTCAGAGATCTTAGTGATCTTGTTACCTTCAACTAGTACAGAATGGTTCTCGTACAGTTTGTTATCCACACCGTTAAAGATATCGACATTAGTAAATAGAGTACCCGCTTGAGCGCCCATAGTTGCCAATAGAAGTGATGATGCTAATACTGTCTTTTTCATGTTTATTACCTACATTCTCTGAAAGTGAAAACTTACTCAGGGTTCAGCAGAACCGTGTGATAAGCGATGAGTGAATAATAAATAGTTCAGAGTGTAGAAATGTACATTTTGCGAAATTCAACAATACGAGATTAAATTTGTGCCTTTAGATACTGTTTAGGTGACAGCCCTGTCACTCTCTTGAAAGTACGTATAAAGGCAGATGGT
>NZ_JAHGAH010000842.1:0-817 GCF_030248475.1 Vibrio sp. D173a | reverse complement strand
TTAGGTTGAGGATCAAGACTCGAAGTGGACGGATTTCCTGTGTCGATGCTCTTGATAGCGGCATAACAAAGATGTTTTCTTCGCGAAGAACATCGCTCGCTGGCAATTGGTCTGGAATGCGGATAGGCACAGCTTTCTCCCTAAGCTAGATATTTAGACGTCTATACTTCTGAATCTATAATATATTGTGACGCTTGTCGACATATAAAACGCACCTTTGTAAATATTTCGTTATTGAATCTACAAAGCACCTAAACAGGACTGTTGTTAAGGAGCCAGTATTGAAGCGGTTGAGCAAACATGTGTTGGTCGTTGAAACTTAAAGCAGCGCTTAATAATCTAGGTTTATGATTCTGGCCTCAGATACGTTAACATTCTGCTTTCGCGTTATTTTTAGCTAAGGGTGAGTAAAAGTTTGAAACTTATCTTAATTCGAGGCTTACCCGGTTCTGGTAAATCGACGAGAGCAAAATCTCTGGATGCTTTCCATGTGGAAGCCGATATGTATTTTGTAAATGACCAAGGTGTCTACTGTTTCGATCCGGTTTTACTTCCGCAAGCGCATGCGTGGTGTCAAAAGCGTACGGAAGAGGCCTTAAAACAAGGGCTTGATGTGGTGGTCTCGAACACGTTTGTCAAACAGTGGGAAATGAAAGCGTATCGAAAAATGGCACGTAAACATGGCGCAGAACTTGTGATAGAGGTGTGCCGTGAACAGTATGGCAACATTCACGGTGTGCCTGAGTCTGTTGTTGAACGAATGAAGAAAGATTGGCAAGAACAGTAACATCACTAGCACCAAGCCAGCTCATCGAAA
>NZ_JAHGAH010000841.1:0-1012 GCF_030248475.1 Vibrio sp. D173a | reverse complement strand
AGATCATTGATATGCTTACCCTCACCAAGATACCAGTTCATAGCTTCCTGACGGTTGTTCGCTAATATCCTTACTGTGGTTATTTTTCCATCTTCAAAATAGCAAAGCTCATATTCTATTTCGCTCGAATAATGAGGAATAGCGGCCATAGATTGCCTCCCAAATACTAACCTGCGATATTTTATGCAAGTATCATACCTTTTTGTATGTATAGTTGCTTATCAATTGGTCAATAAATTACGAAATTCATCACTGCCAACAATTATTTTATTTTAATCATTTACCCAAATAGAGAACTTGGCAAGTTCATCTCTCAATTTCTTTATAAATCCCACCAAACTCGAGGCAACAATCTAAACTATCAGTGAGCGAAAGTAACAGATAGAGTGGTTTGTATGAAATTTCATCGATATTTAACAGTCATATTGGCAAGCTTAGCCTTATTCGGTTGCGCCACTAAATTTGCCTACAATAATATTGATTGGTTTATTATCTCTTATATTGATGATCTCGTACCGCTAAGTTCAGCTCAGGAATCTGAACTGGAGAATCGCTTAGAGGTACTACAACAGTGGCATAAGAAGACTCAGATTCCATTATATATTCAGCAAATCAATGACCTTCAGCAGCAACAGCGGCAAACAATCACCGCTGAGTTTATCGAACAGCAAGGCAATGACATTAGAACGCATATTCGAAGTATAGTGACGGAATTTTCACCGGATATATACGCATTGAGCCTGCAGCTATCGCCAAAACAAGATCAAGCCTTCTTGAAAAACTTTAAGGCGAAACAACAAGAATATTATGACAGCGACTCTCTTTAGAAGATAAAGAAGCGCGCGAATTTTATTCTGAGCGCGTGAAGAAAAGAGTAATTGATCGGAAAATGATCTTTGTAGATCTGCAACTTAGATGATCGTCAGATCTGATAGCTATTTCTCTCTAGAACGCTCTGAGAGCTTCGGTACTGAGTTTTTGATATCAGTGCTCAAGTTTATTCCAGAACAGT
>NZ_JAHGAH010000840.1:0-780 GCF_030248475.1 Vibrio sp. D173a | reverse complement strand
CCAACGCTGCTTATCCTAACTGCAGGTCTAGCTGTGGGTTACTTCACAATGGGTCAAGTCGACAGCACATGGCCAGTATGGCTAGCGGTTGTGGCAGCAATGGTGTGTTCTTTCTTCGTACAAGCGGGTGAAGGTGCAGTATTTGCGACAGTACCTCTGATTAAGCGTCGTATGACGGGTCAAATCGCAGGTATGACAGGTGCTTACGGTAACGTGGGTGCGGTAGTTTACCTAACAGTGCTTTCATTTGTTAGCTACCAAACGTTCTTCCTTGTGATTGCAGCAACGGCGGTACTTGGCTTCCTGACTCTGATGTTTATGGAAGAGCCAAATGGTCAAATTGCTGAAGTAAATGACGATGGTAGTGTGACGCTGATTAACGTATCGAGCTAACCACTCATTGAATGATATCGGGAGAAGTAACCGGGACTGCAACACTCGGTTACTTCGTTCAAAAGCTCTTGTTTATGACCAGAGCTTTTGTTCTTTCCCTCCGTTTTCAAACAATGAGCAGATAGGAGCAAGGACGTTATGACTCTTTCATTTAGCCAAAGCCAAACAGTAAACACCAACCAAGAGACATCACAAGGCATTCACCCGCAAGCGAGCAATCAACTTAGGCTCAATTTTGGTGGTTATTCACACCAAGGGGTAAGAAACGAAAATCAGGATGCGATTATCGTTAAACACCCTCAAACCCGAGCTGAGCAAGAGTTCAAAGGCAGCGTGCCCTGTATTGATGACGGCGTGAGTTGCAGTGAGCAGGGGTAAAAGGCCAGC